>JBJMQW010000206.1:0-8101 GCA_045802495.1 Allostellaceae bacterium
GCCATCCGCAAGAAGAAAGGGACCGACAGCAGCGAGATAAGCGCGACGCCGACAAAAGCCGGGGTAGAAATCGGGGGCGGTCAGCGCCGCCTCGCCGCGCAGGGCCAGTACCAGCTGCAGGAACAGCGCGCCGGTGGCGACGCCGACGGTCTGGGAGAGTTGTTGCGCCATGCTCGTCAGGCTGGTTGCGCGGCTGAGCATCGCCGGCGGCACATCGGCGTAGCTCAAGGTGTTGATGCTGGTCATCTGCAGCGACCGAAAAAACCCGCCCGCGAGGAGGGCGAGGAAGATCACGAGATGCGGCGTGGTCGGCCGGAACAGGGCGTAGCCGAAAAGGAAGGCTGCACTGATTATGGCGTTTCCGACCAGCACAGAGCGGAAGCCGAGGGTCCGGATGATCTGCGCCGCTGTCACCTTCATCGTCATCGCGCCGGCGGCGCTGGCGAAGGTCAACAGTCCCGAAGACAAGGGATCGAGCCCAAAGCCGATTTGCAGCATCAGCGGCAGGAGAAACGGAAGAGCGCCCAGCCCCATGCGGAACAGAAACCCGCCGATCGTCGCCGATGCATAGGTCGGGATCTTCAGCAGCGCGAGATCGATGATCGGATGCGACACCCGAGAGGCGTGGCGGACATAAAGGAGGGCGCAGCCGGCTCCGATGACCAGCAGCCCGATCACCGCGGCTAACGGCAACGCCCCGCGCCCGATATTCTCAAAGCCGAAGGCGAGCGTCGCCAGCCCGACGCCGGTCAACGCGAAGCCGCCGTAATCGAAAGGCCGCCGCCCGGTCTCCTTGAGGTTGCCGACGAGGAGATTGACCAGCACGATCCCCAAAACGCCGATCGGGATGTTGATGAAGAAGATCCAGCGCCAGGAGGCGTAAGTGACGATAAAGCCGCCGAGCGGCGGTCCCATCACCGGTCCGATCAGCGCCGGGACGCTGACATAGGACATCGCGCGCACCAGATCGGATTTCGGCACCGTCCGCAGCAGCACCAAACGGCCGACCGGCACCATCATCGCCCCGCCCATACCCTGAACAATGCGCGCAATCACGAGAGCAGCGAGGGAGTCGGCGCAGCCGCAGCCGATCGAGCCCAAGGTAAAGACTACGATTGCAGCACTGAACACGCGGCGGGCGCCGAACCGGTCGGCGGTCCATCCGCTGATCGGGATGAACACGGCGAGGCTCAATAGATAGCAGGTAATCGCCACATTGAGCCGCAGCGGGCTTTCGCCTAAAGAATGAGCGATCGTCGGCAGGGCGGTGGCGATCACCGTCGAATCGAGGTTTTGCATGAACATTGCGCAGGCGACGACCAACGGCACCAGGATTTGCCGGGGAGCCGTGACGCCATCACGCGTCTCCGATCCCGTCACCGGGGCCGGCGGGGTCGACAATGGTTCATTCTTTTTCTGGCCGGCATGCGCCTGCGCAATATCCCCGGCGAGTCTAGCCGCCGGGGTCATTTTATCGCTACTTGCGAGCCATGACCCCCAACATCGCACGACGGCTGCTCCCGGTCGTATTTTTAACCGCCACCATCAACGCGTGTTCCGGTCCAGCGGTCGTCGAAAGCTCGGCGGCCGCCGTCACCGTGCGCTATGGCATCGACCAGGAGAAGGACGCGATGCAGCTCGCGCAACAGCTTTGCGGAATACACCAAAAGACGGCGCGGCTCAGAAACAGCGCCAATTTTGGCCTTACCGAGCGCTACGGCCATTTCGACTGCATTTGAGCCATCTCACCAAATGGCGAGGCGGTGCCATGGTGATTCGCTTGCCGCCGAGCAGCCGTTTCCCGGCGTGAAGCCCCGTTGCTGCGGCGTACTCTCGGTTTCGCGTGAGCAGCATAAATTTGCCACAGGCCGGTAGTATTTTCACCACATTGGCAACGATGACCGTGAAGGGGCACAGAGAAAGCGTGAAATTCGGTGATGTTCACATCCGCCAACTGACGCCAGCCGATGCCGCCGCCTATCGCGCCATCCGCTTGGCCGGGCTGAAGCAAAACCCAGAAGCCTTCGGCTCAACCTTTGAGACCGAGTTCGCCAAGCCCTTGGCTTGGTTCTTCGATCGGCTCAGCGAATCGACCGTGTTCGGCGCTTTTTGTGATCGCGAGATCTTGGGGGTGGCGGGATTTGCCGCTCGGACGCCCCAGAAGGAAGCCCATAAAGGCCTGCTCTGGGGAATGTATGTCCGGCCCGAGGCGAGGGGGACAGGTGTCGGCGGCCAGCTGGTCGAGTCGGTAATTGATTTTGCGCGGTCGCGCGTCGAGTTGTTGCAGCTGAGCGTCGTGGCGGGCAACGAAAGGGCGCGGCGACTCTATGCCCGCCTTGGTTTCGTCGAGTACGGGATCGAGCGAAACTCGCTAAAGCATAACGGCAGATATTACGACGAGATCCTGATGGCACATGATCTGGTCTCCAATTCTTGCCTGGACAGCCCCGTTCCGGCGCTGGACGCGGAGCTCTTCGGTCGAGAGGGTTCGCCGATCTCGACGGAGTTCCACGACGACAGGATTTCAGCCGCTGGCTCGGGGCGTCACCTGGAACGTCACTCGAATCGCGGCTGTTAGCCGGGGTTGCTTGGTGATCGGACGCTTCCAGTTTTCACCGCGTAATTTTGCCGGAACATTTAGCGCGCCGCCAGCGTTTTTCGGCTTTGGGTAAAGGGACTTCAGGAGATCACCCTCATGTTGATAAAAACTGCGGCAAGTCTAGCTTTTGCGGCAACTTGCCTGACCGCGCTCGCTACAATGCCAGCTCAGGCCCAAATGGCAGGGTCGCCGCCACCGGCATATTCGGGCCCGGAAACCTATCAAGGCAATATGCCGTCATCTCCGGCTGCGACGGGCGAAACCGAAATCATAACCAACGGCCCGCAGGGCTCTCCGCCGGGGAACTGGTCGGCGCGGCGCAACGTCATCGAAAGCCAGCGATACGATCGGCTCCTCGAGACTAACCGTGCCTTCCGAGAGGCGCGGATGCGCAAGGAATGCGGTCCGATCACCGATCAGGATCTGCATCAACAATGCCTTGCCAGCTTCCAGCAGGACACGCCCTATATGGGCTCGTCGACCTCACGTCGGCCTGCGCGCAGCGAGTACGGGCGCTAATCCCGCTCTATAGAACAAGAAGAGGCCGCTCGCCGGGCGGCCTCTTCATGTTTCTGCCGAATTCGCCTCAGGGCAGTCGTGTCAGCACCTCGACGCCAGTAGTCGACGCAACGACAACCTTTGAGCTGCGCCCGACGAACAATCCGCTTTCGACCACGCCCACCGTCATCGCGATGCGCTTTTCGGTCGCCTTTGTATCCGCGAGGGGTCCAAAACGGCAATCCAGGATGAAGTTGCCGCCATCGGTTACATAGGGCTGTTCGCCGACCGTGTAGCGCCGCTCGGGGACGCATCCGAGCTTTGCCAGTGCGACCGCCGTCGCCTGCCACCCGAACTGGGTCACCTCGACCTGCACGGGAGTGTGTTCGCCCAGTTGCTCGACCAGTTTTTCCTGATCGACGACGATGATCAGCCGATCGCTCGCCGCGGCAACGATCTTCTCCCGCAGCAATGCGCCGCCGAGGCCTTTGATCAGATCGAGGGTGCCGAGCTGCACCTCGTCCGCCCCGTCTATCGTCAAATCCAAGCGCTGATGCTCGGCGAAAGTCGAAATCGGTATCCCGAGCCGGCGGGCATGCGCGGCTGTGCGCTCGGAGGTCGGGATCCCGACGAGGCGGAGCCCGGCGGCGACACGCGCGCCCAGCCCTTCGACGACAAAGGCGGCGGTCGACCCGGTCCCGAGCCCGACCACCATCCCGTCCTCGACCTCCCCGATCGCGCGCAAGGCGGCCGCGCGCTTGAGCTGATCGCGATCGACGATCATGACCCGGGTTGTGCCGCCTCGTCGACAAACCATGTCAGCTCGCCGACCGGAGAGACCCGCGCGGCTGGCAGCGCCTGGTCACCGGCCAAGGCGCGGGCAAGGATCTCACGCTTGCCCGCTCCGGCGACGAGAAACGCCACATGGCGAGCGCTGTCGAGCAGCGGATAGGTCAAGGTAATGCGCGGTTCAGGCCGTGCGCCAGTGACGGTAACGACCCATCGATCCCGCTCCTCGAGTGCGCTTGTCCCGGGGATCAGCGAGGCGGTGTGCCCGTCCTCGCCCAGCCCGAGAAGCTGCACATCGAACAGGGGCTTGTCAGGATCGAGGGCCACCGACCCGTAATAGGACTTCAGGACATGCTCGTATCGATGCGCCGCGTCCTCCGGCGTTCCCGTCGTGACGACGCCATGAATGTTCCCGGGAGGAACCGGTGCACGCGCGAGCATCGCGGCACGCGTCATCCCGTAATTGCTCTCCGGGTCGTCCCAGGGGACAAGGCGCTCGTCGCCCCAGAACCAATGGACGCGCTCCCACGGCAGATTGTCGCGATACGGAGGTTCGGCGAGCAGTTGGTACAGGCGGCGCGGCGTCGACCCACCGGACAGGCCTATCGTGAAGCGGCCGCGGCTATTCGCAGCAAGATCGGTTATCCAGGCGGCGACCCGGCGCGCCAAGGCTTCCGGATCCCTCGACACGTCGACACGTGCTGATCTCTGCGGCATCGGCGATCCTCAGGATTGCGGGCGCTCCGAACGACGGATCGAAGCGATCGCATCCGCGTAATCCGGCGCGTGGAACACGTGCGAGCCGGCAACGATGGCATTCGCCCCGGCTTCGATGACGCGCCACGCATTGTCTCCGCTCAGGCCGCCATCGACTTCGATGACCGGGTCAAGGCCGCGCTCGTCGCACATCCGCCGCAACGCCCGGATCTTGGGCAGCATCTCCGGCAGGAATTGCTGGCCGCCAAATCCCGGGTTGACGGTCATCACGAGAACAACCCCGCAGAGCTGGAGCACGTATTCGATTTGCGACAACGGGGTCGCAGGGTTCAGCACGACCCCGGCCGTCTTCCCGAGATCGCGGATATGCGCCAATGTCCGGTGGAGATGAATCGTCGCGCTCGGCTCGCAATGGACGATCAGGTGATCGGCGCCGGCCTTGGCAAACGCCTCAAGGTACCGCTCGGGCTCGACGATCATCAGATGCACGTCGACCGGCTTCTCCGTCGCCCTGCGTACCGCCTCGATGACGACGGGACCGATCGTGATGTTTGGGACAAACCTCCCGTCCATGACATCGACATGGATCCAATCGGCACCCGCTTGATCGACAGCACGCACCTCCTCGGCGAGCCGGCCGAAATCGGCCGACAGGATCGAGGGTGCGACGATGACGGACCGGCTCATGCGGCGGGAACTCCGACTGTTACGCGATCGGCCGCCATTGGCGGCCGCTGCGCCACAGCAGATTGTCTGCAGCATCCGGACCGGCGCTGCCGACAGCGTAGGTTTCGAGCGCCGCGCTCTTGTCGTTTTGCCACAGATCGAGAATTGGCTGCACCACCGCCCACCCGGCTTCGACCCCATCGGCGCGGTTGAACAGCATCGCATCGCCGATCATGCAGTCGTAGACCAGCGTCTCATAGCCGGTGGTCGGTTCGGTGTTGAAGTAATCCTTATAGGAGAAATTCATCCGCACCCCGCCGAGAGAGATCTCAGGGCCCGGGATCTTCGCGTTGAACTGCATCGATGCACCCTCGTCGGGTTGGATCTGCAACGCGAGAACATTGGGCGTCAGGATGTCGACCGGGGTGTTGCGGAACAATGCGAAAGGTGCCTGTTTGAACTGAATGGCGATCTCCGTCGTGCGCCGCGTCATTCGCTTACCAGTGCGCAGATAGAACGGGACCCCCGCCCAGCGCCAATTGTCGATAGCGAGCTGCATCGCGACATAGGTCTCGGTCATACTGTCGGGTGCCACACCAGGCTCATCGCGATAGCCCGGAGCGGGGTTTTTGTTGATCGCACCCGGGCCGTACTGCCCGCGCACGACGGTCCGGCGCACCTCCGCAATGTCGAGCGGGTGCACCGCTTCGAGCACCTTGTGTTTTTCGGTCCGCACCGCATCTGCCGCGAAAGAATTGGGCGGGCCCATTGCGATCAGGCTCAGAAGCTGGAAGACGTGGTTCGGCACCATGTCGCGCAAGGCGCCAGTCGCCTCGTAGAACTTGGCGCGACGTTCGACGCCGACCGTTTCAGCCACCGTGATCTGCACGTGGTCGATGTGATCGCGGTTCCACATCGGTTCGAAGATGCCGTTGGCGAAACGCAGCACCATGATGTTCTGGACCGTCTCCTTGCCGAGGAAATGATCCATCCGATAGATCTGTGACTCCGACAGCACTCTGAGGATCTGAGCATTGAGCGCTCGGGCCGACGCAAGGTCGGTGCCGAACGGCTTCTCGATGATGACGCGACGCCAGCCGCCGTCCTTTTCCTGCGCGAGACCCGCGGCGCCGAGCTGCTCGACGATCGTGCCGAACAGCTGACTCGCAACGGCAAGATAGAAGACCGTATTGCCACCGGTCTGGTGCGATGCGGCTATTTTTTCATGGGTTTGGTGGAGGCGCGCATAAGTGTCCGGCTCAGTCAGGTCGCCGGCGAAATGGGTGATCCGGCTCGCAACGAACTCCCACGCCTGCTTATCGAACGGCTCTGTCGTCGGTCCTGAAGCGGTGTCCGAGACAAAGCTTCTGATCCCTTCGGCCAAATAATCGCGGTAGGCGTCGATCGGTTTTGGCGTGCGGTCGACTGCAATGATCGCAAATTTGTCGGACAGCAGTCTTGCCTTGGACAGATTGTAGATCGCCGGCATCAGGAGCCGCTTCGTCAGATCGCCGCCGGCGCCGAAAATGACCAATGTGCATGGCGGCGCCTTGTGGGCCGGCATCTGCGTCTCCCGTCGATTGGTCCTGTCCACAACGTCGATAACCATCGGTTCAGCTCCCTGTGCTGCGTCCTGCCCGGGGCATCATTGCAGCGCCTGCTCGACGGCGCGGCGCAATGTTGCGAGACCGGTCTCGAGGTCGCCGGTGATATGCACGCGCAGCGCACGTCGGCCTCGTTCGGCGAGGACCTCCAAATCGCCGCGCGCCTGCGCCGCCTTGACCACGCCGAAGGTATAGGAGTGGCCGGGCACGGGCAGATCCTCGGCATCATCGCAGGTGATCTGTAGGAACACACCGCTATTCGGCCCGCCCTTATAGGCCTGTCCGGTCGAGTGCTGAAAGCGCGGGCCAAAGCCGACGCAGGTCGCCGCCTTCGTGCGGTCGCGGATCATCTGGCGAAGGCGCTGCATCGCCTCGATATGGTCAGGGCTGCGGTCGATGTAAGCCAGCAGGGTCGCGTAGTCGCCGGCCCCGATCCTTGCGAAATGCGCCTTCAGTGCCGCCGCGAGGCTGGTCGCGAGCGGCTTTAATGCGGCCTCGTTCCGCGCGTCGGCAAACAGCTTGATCCCTTCTGCTGCAAAAAACGCCTGCTCCTCGGGAAGCTTCCCGGCCGCCTCAAAGGCACTTGTGAGGTCGCGTGCCTTGACCTTGGCGGCCTCGACATCGGGCTGGTCAAACGGGTTGATGCCGATGATCGACCCGGCGACCGCGGTCGCCATCTCCCAACGGAAGAACTCCTGCCCGAGCTGCATCTCATCGGCAACCGTGATCCGCACCACCGGCTGGCCCGTCTCTTCGAGCGCAGCAATCGCCCGTTCCTGCTCGGAATCCTGGTCGGAAGCGAGCCGCAAATAGGCGAACACCCGATCGTTGCCGTAGACCGCCGGAGCGCCCAGCGGCTCGGCGTCGACCGGGACGATCCCCTTACCAAGCTTGCCGGTGGATTCGGCGAGAAGCTGCTCGAGCCATGCCCCGAAATCGGCGATGCCCTTGGACGCCCTGATCGTTACTTTGTCGCGCCCGCGGCGCTGGGCGGTCCCTAAGATCGCGCCGAGGATCACACCCGGGTTCTCCACCGGCGGCGCACTCGCGGCGCAGGACCGCACCATCTCGGCGGTGCTTTCGAGAAAGGCTCGCGGATCGATGCCGATGGCTGCGGCCGGCACCATGCCGAAATGAGACAGGACCGAGTAGCGGCCGCCGATGCTCGGTTCGCCGTGATAGACGTGGCCGAAGCCTTCGGTCAGAGCCATTTTTTCGAGCGACGAGC
>JBJMQW010000207.1:0-10410 GCA_045802495.1 Allostellaceae bacterium
CGGCTGTGGACCGACCACGCGAATCACCGTCCCCTCGCCACCCTTGTCGTTCACCCCAATGACCACCCCTATGACAGCGACCTCATCGAGGCCGACGCAGAGGGATGCATTTCGAAGATCCATCCAAAGCCGCGACCGCAGGATCGATACCTGCCCAACTTGGTCAACGCCGGCGTGGCGGTGATCGAACGCAAGATCCTGGCCTTGATCCCGCCAGGCCGGCATCTGGACCTCGCAAGCGAGATCTTTCCGTCATTGGCCCGAGATCGCGTGCTCAGGGCCTATCGTTCGGCCGAATACTTCAAGGATTTCGGGACGCCGGAGCGTTTGGCGCGCGTGCGCTCCGACTTTGAAACCGGCGTGACCGCGCGCCGCAGCCGGGGGCATCGGCGCCCCGCGGTCTTTCTCGACCGGGACGGCGTCATCAATAAAGAGGTCTCGCATCTGTCGGATCCAGCGCAGATGGAACTCATCCCCGGTGCGGCCGAGGCCATTCGGCGGTTAAATGAAGCGGGGTTTCTGGTTATTGTCGTGACCAATCAGCCGGTGGTCGCGCGCGGCGACTGCGCTCCGGACGTGCTGCGGCTTATTCACAACAAGATGGAAACACTCCTGGGACGGGAGCACGCCTGGATCGACGCGCTTTATTGCTGCCCGCATCACCCGGACAAAGGGTTCGCGGGCGAAGTCGCGGAATTAAAGGTCGATTGCGCATGCCGCAAACCGAAAACCGGGATGTTCGAGAGCGCCGTGCGGAATTGGAATGTCTCATTGGCGGGCTCATTCGGTATCGGCGACAGCCGCCGTGACGTGATCGCGGCGCGTCGAATGGGCATCACGACGATCGGGGTCAAGACCGGCCACGGCTGCGTGGATTGCGACGCTCTGGAGGCGCCGGATCGGCTGTCCGAAGATTTGCCGGAAGCCGTGGACATTATCTTGGCGTCAGACGGCGTCGTGCCGAACTGAGGAGGACACATGATCACGACGCAGACGCCCTTTCGCATCAGCTTTTTTGGCGGCGGCTCCGACATGAAGGCCTTCTATAGCCGCCACGCAGGGGCGGTGCTGAGCGTCGCGATTAACAAAAGCATGTATATGACGACCCATCCCTATTTCGAGCCGACCGCCATACATCTCAAATATTCGAAGACCGAGCTTGTGCCGTCGGTCGACCAGATCGAGCATCCCATTTTGCGCGCCATTCTGAGCGAGTACGTGCCGAATGGCGGGATAGAAGTTGCCTCGATCGCTGATATTCCGGGCGGAACAGGCCTCGGATCGTCCTCTGCTTTTACGGTCGGTTTAATTCAGAACCTGAACGCGCGCTTTCAGCGATTTCTTCCGCCCGGGCTGTTGGCAGAAAGGGCCTGCCAAATAGAGATCGATGTTCTCAAGGAGCCGATCGGTAAACAAGACCAATATGCCTCCGCTTTCGGCGGTCTCAATCACTTTGTATTCCACTCCGACGGAAGGACGACGGTCGAGCGGATTTTTCTGGCGGCCGACACGATCAAGCGATTGGAGGCCTCCTTATTCTTGTTCTACCTCGGCATGTCGCGTTCGGCCTCGACGATTCTTCAGGAGCAAGTCGGCAATCTGGCCGAGACCGAGATCTTCAAGACGCAAAAGGCCATGGTCGCCCAGGTGGGTGTTGGCATCGAGCTCTTGCGGGATGGGGACCTGGATGGTTTTGGCCGGCTGCTTCATGAAGCATGGGTCATGAAAAGAACCCTTGCATCAAAGATATCGGACAAGGTCATCGATGCTCACTACGAGCGGGGGCTGGACGCAGGCGCGCTGGGGGGAAAGCTCGCCGGTGCGGGCGGCGGCGGATTTCTGCTGTTCTACTGCCCGCCGGCGGCGCAAAAGTGTTTTCTCGCCGCCATGCGTGGGTTGAGACAGATTCCCTTCCGTTTCGAATTTAGCGGTTCTCGAATTATCCACTTTTCGGACGAGTGACGCCTTGGATCGACCCGCAGCGAGACGCTCGGCGGAAGGATGAATTCAATGGACATGTATCGGGCGTTCGTCACAGGCGGCGCCGGTTTTATCGGGAGCCACATCGTCGACAGGCTCGCGCAGATTGGCGCCGAGGTGACGATTTACGACAATTTCAGCACCGGACAGGAACAGTTCATCAACCACCATGCCGGGAAGTCCAAGATCAGAATTGTGCGCGCCGATGTCTTGGACAGCGAGCGACTCAAAAAGGAGATGGCGGGCTGCGACTTTGTATTCCACCTGCAGGCGAACGCGGATGTGCGCGGCGGCATAACGCGGACCCGAGTTGACCTTGAGCAGAATACCATTGCCACTTGGCACGTCCTGGAGGCGATGCGGATAAACGATATCAGGCGCCTCGTCTTTGCCAGCAGCGCCGCCGTCTATGGCGAGCCGGACGTCTTTCCAACGCCTGAAAGCTATGCTCCGCTGCAGACGAGTCTCTACGGCGCCAGTAAGCTCGCTGGCGAGGCCGTGGTGCAAGCCTATTCCGAATATTTTGGTATTACTTCTTATATATTCCGGTTCGTTTCTTGGATCGGAGAACGTTATTCACACGGCGTGATATTTGATTTTTTTAACAAACTTAGACACAATACCCAGCTGCTCGAAGTCCTCGGAGATGGACGGCAGCGCAAATCCTATCTCGACGTGATCGATGGCGTCGACGGTATTTTTTATGCCGTCGAGCACGCGAAAGAACGCAAGAACATCTTCAACCTTGGCCACGACGAGTTCATGAGCGTGCTGGATTTGGCGGACATCGTCGTCGAGGAGCTCGGGTTGAAAGAAGTGCGATACCACCTGACCGGCGGCGAGCGCGGCTGGCTCGGCGACTCGCCTTTCGTGCATCTCGATACCACGAAACTCAAGACACTCGGGTGGAGGCCACAAATCTCGATCGAGCAGGGTATCCGCAACACGGTGCGTTACCTGCGAACACATCCGCAATTGCTGGAAAAGCGCTGTTAATCTGGTATCCGCGCGATCGACAGCCAAGGCGGGGAAACGAGTGGTGGTGCGGGCTGCAGCAGATGGAATGCTAAAGCCCGTACTCGCCTCCCGCGATTTCACTGGCGCAATAAAGCCGCGCCAAAGGGCAGCGGCGGCAGCCCCTGTGCCTGCCGCACGGCATCGAGATGGGCCATGCCGGCGCGCGCGGCGGCGACCGCGCGCAGCGCCGCCTCGCAGGCCGCGGCCGGCGCACCGGTGACCGGGAAATCGCGAGCACGCTGTCGCTGATGAACTCCAGCACCTCGCCGCCGACCGCCTGCACCGCCCCGGCAATGCGGTCGAACCATTGGTCGAAGGCGGTGATCATCGCCGCGGGCTTGCTCGCCTCGGAAAGCGCGGTGAAGCCGCACAGATCAGCCGAGAGCGGCGCTGCCAGCGCCGCCCGCGCGGCTAATTAGTGGCGAAAATCTGGCGCTTGATGCCTGGCTTCGGTAGCGATCCCTGACGCAAAAGCAGACCTCTCGGCGGAAGGCTCGAGACGTCAGCGACGCGACAGAACCGGGCTCGGGCGACTGAGGTCGAGGAACTCCAGACCGTCGGCGTCGCGCGGGCGCCGACGCGATTTCGGGCGTTCCCAGACGACGCCGGGATAGCCCTTGAGGGGGGCAAGCCGTTCGCCTCTGTAGGTCCAATCCTGAAGCTCCTCGATAGCCACGTGGTAGCGAGGCTCGCGGCCGGTGCGGCCGGTGAAGAGCGCCCGCGGGATATTGACCATGTGCGGCGAGCGCTTGCGCTCGTAAAAGAGCGGTGTGCCGCACCGGGAGCAGAAGCTTCGCGTTGACTCCGTTTTCGCATCCTCGAAGCGAGCGATGCTTTCTTGGCCCTTGGCCACGCGGGCGTGTTTGCGCCAACAGCCGATGTAGGTCGCGTACGCGGCGCCGTGCGCGAGACGGCTTGACGCGGAGTGATCGTGCCAGGCCCAAAAAGCGGGAAAGTCGATCTCCAGCTGCACCGCGCCGCAAAGGCAGCGGCCAGACACGCGCCGGCCCGATAGGTTTGACGCGGCGCGTTCAGTAAGGCTCTCCAATTTCATGTTCAACCCAATGAGAGATGGTTTCCATCCGCAAGAGGCGATCGAAAATTATAGCGCAGCCGCTAACAAAAGCCCGGGGCGGATCCTCTTCGGCGGCCGGGATGGTCGGGATCGTAGGCAACCAGCTCCGGATCGCTGCGGCTCCATGCGAGCGGGTCCTCCAGCCGGCGAGCATCGGCATGCCGCCCCTTACCGACCCGCATGCCACTCAGACACCGCCCCGCGCCGATCGTTGTATACGACGTGGCCTCGTGCTGTTGCTCCTCGCGTAAACCAAAAGGAGATCTTTCGTGCAATCCGAAATAGCAACCGTTATCGATGCGACACCCCTCGCCGATCTCGTGAACGCGGCTTACCGAGGCGCAGGCGGCCGCTATGGATGGACCCATGAAGCAGCGTTGATCGGCGGCGATCGCATTAGCTCGACTGACGTGGCAGCCACGATCGGCGACGGTTCGACGGCGGTGTTGGTTCGGCGTGGCGATAAATCGTCCGCGCCTCTCGGCTGTGTCGCCATCGAGATGAACAGCGCAGATCGCTGCACGATCTCAATGCTGGCCGTCGCCCCTGAACTTCAAGCCACCGGGCTCGGTGGCGCCCTCCTCGCGGACGCCGAACAGTTCGCAGCGAGCAAAGGCGCGACGATTGCGAAGATAACAGTGGTGCAGCGGCGGGAAGCGTTGATCGCTTGGTATGAACGTCGCGGATACCGGCGAACTGGCGCGCTTGAAGCCTTTCCCTATGACGACGACAGCGTCGGTACGCCGCTGCGCGATGATCTTGTTTTTGTCATTCTCGAAAAAACCCTGTGAGTGCTCTGGCAACATCCGTCCGGAGGGCACCGGGGCGGCACTGCGCCGGCCGAGATAGGCCGCCCGCGCGGTCAGGGCGCCTAACTAACGGTCAAAATCTGATGCTTGATACCCGCCTCCGGAAACGACTCTCGACCCCAAAGCAGACCTTTGGGCGCAAGGCTTAAGACGTCAGTGACATGCCAATAGCCATCATTCACGGGCTCTGCCCATACCGTCGCTGTCGATCCGAAGCGGGCGCTCGGCTTCGCCCGAAGCAGTCATTCATCTACTTGCGTTGTCATCGGCGCTCGTTGACGCAAAAGCGAAGCTCGCGCCGGAAGACAGCACGCACCATCTCCTTGATCAACCGGGCTATGAGTCCCAGTGAGCGAGTTGGTGTTGACCTGAGCAAGCTTGCCCGATTCTTGGCCTATCGCCGGCCAATACTACCGGCGGCCTAGCTCAGCGAAACATCACAACCGGAAGTTCGCGCAAACCGCGCGTTCATTCTTCCGGCACGCCCGCCTTTCGCAGTCCTGCGAAATATGTGCTTTCGACCAAGGCTCGAACCTTCAGCACGCCCCAAGGTCTGGCGGCCCGCAAGCGGGCGATGCTGGAGTAGCGATCGTCGCCGACCAGCCGGCGGGCTTGGGCGAGCTCAGCAGCAGCGCGTTCGGTGTCGCCTTTGAGAGCATAGGCGGAGGCGAGGAATGAGCGGAAGATAGCAGCCGCCGGAGTGGCGTTGCGCGCCTGTTCGCACCAGACAATCGCTTCGTCAATGCGCGATTGCAACAGATGGGCGCGCCCGATCCGGCTGTAGAATAGGCCGACATGCGGATCGCGGGGACTGAGCCGGATGGCTTGCTCCTGGGCCGGTATAAGCGCCTCAATCAACCCGGTCATGAACTTGCACCAGCCGAGATGGGAATATGCGTTGGCCCAGTTGCGGTTGAGCGCGATGGCGGTCTCGTATTCGAGAATGGCTTCGTCGTATCGGTGCTGCGCGCGCAACACCTGGGCTTTGGCGAAACGCGCGAGCGGGCTGCGGGGCGACGCGGCCAAGGCTCGCTCGGCCAAGCCTTCAGCGCGCATAATATCAGCCGCGGCCGTGTCGGTCATGAAAGCGAGGGTGCGGGCCGTGAGCTCGATCGCCAACCAGCTCTGCGCCGTAACAGACTGCTGATCGAGCGCCAACGCCCGCTCGAACAACGAAACCGCCTCCGCACGGTTCTCACGCGATGGCGGCTTCAACCGTGCGGCGCGTCCGCGCAAGATGTAATCGCGCGTGTCGGCGCGCTCGGTCGGCCGGGCCGCTGCGGCGTCGACCAGCTCAAGATCGAGGGCAACCGCGATCCGGTTCGTAATCTCGTCTTGGAAGGCGAACAGATCGCCGGCGTCGCCGGCGAACCGCTCCGCCCACAGATGCGTGTCCGTTTCGGCGTCGATCAGCTGGGCCGTGACGCGAACCCGGCTTCCCGACCGCTGAACCTCTCCTTCCAGCACGTAGTGCACACCAAGCTCGCGGCCGATCTGCTTCGTGTCGACCGGCTTGTCCCTGTAGGTGAAAGCGGTGTTGCGCGAGATCACGAACATGTCCGGGATCCGCGACAGATCGGTCGTCAGATCCCCGGTGATCGCGTCGGTGAAATATTGCTGCTCGGGGTCGTTGCTCAGATTGTCAAAGGGCAGCACCACGATCGATGCGCGCGGGATGTCCGTGGGCTCCACCGGGGTCGTGTCGCGATCGAGGGAGCGGCCGGTCGATGCTTGCACCGCGCGCCAGGCGCGCAGCAGCGGCCCCGACCCTCCGCCGACCTCGCGCAGCGAGCGCAAGCCGGCCTCATATTGCTGCCTGATCTCGCCGCTGCGGCTGGCGCTCGCCAGAGTGCCGATCAACAGCGCCCATCCGGTCTCGTCAAAGGGGTCGACGCGCACCAGCTCGCGCGCATAGGGCAGGGCTTCTTGCGGTGTTGCGCCAAGCCGCTCGATCAAGGCGCGGAGAATTTGTGTCTGCAGCTTGCGCGCGTCCTCGCGTAGGCCCAACAGCCAGCTGTGGAATGCGCCGTTCGCCGGTAGGTCGAGATCGGCCAGTAACGGCCCGTGGAACGACGATGCCGCGCGTGCCAGGTCGCCTGGCGATGCAGCCTTAGCGGCTGCGCAGGCTTGTGCGGAAAAGAAGTCGATGTCGAGCGCCTCGCTACGCAGTTCGACGGTCTGCCGGTCGGCAACAAGTCGGGGGTATGCCGGATCGTCGACCAGCGGCCGGATCTTGCTGAGGCTCCAGCGCAACGCCCCGCGCGGATCGTCCGGTACATCCCAGAACATCTCGCACAGCTGCTCGCGCCAATGCGAACGTCGGGTCAAAGCGAGATAGGCGAGGAGCGCGCGCGTCTTGCGCGACCGCGGCAACGTCGCCGGTGCGCCGGAGCAGATCACCTGGAGTCCGCCGAGGACCCTGATTTCGAGCACGGCGAGCTCCTTTGCAGCATTCCGCTGGCAAGGTGTGGGTGGGCTCGTTCTCGCCGATTATGCGGTAACCACGCTTCCTCGGCAACTTACCACGTCTGATTCCACGCCCGTGCAAACGGTCGGCGCGCATTCTTCCGCTGGTGAGGGCCATCTGGCGCCTCGCTGCAATCGGAGTTTGGAAAATGGCAAGTAATCTTTGTGCCTTAGTAGTCGCGATCGCGGCATGCACAATTCCTGGCGTGACCTATGCCCAGCCTCCCCAGGGAGCTTTCGGCTTCAATGGTGTCGTCAGCGGCTTTCCGACCGGTGTTGTGTCTGTCACCGGGGGAGGCGCTTTTGAACTCGCCGACTTTGTCCACTCGGCCGGAGGCTTCAGCTGCCTTGCGGACGTGGATCAGGGACCCCTCTCCGCCGCGCTCCATGGACCCACCCAAAACTGTCTTGCAGGCCAAGGTGTCCGCTGGGACACGGCGGCGTTGCTGCCCAACACAATGTTCAAGTGCACAGCGACCGAGCCGCTAAAGCCCATCGCAACCAGCGACACGACAGTCGTGCTCCAGGCCGACTTCTACCGGGCCGGCGATGGCAATAACGAGTCGTTCACCGCCCAGATGATCGTATCTGAGACGGACATCGACCGTGACATGCCAGGGTTACAGAATCTCTGGGTGCAGGGCGTGGGTTGCGGCACGGCGATCGTGCATTTCAGTCACAAGTAACGCATCCGTCGCCCGGACAAGCCGGTCTTCACGCTCCCCCAGCCCATCACGGCCGAGTTCAACGGCCCACCGGGCAGCGGCCCAGGATTCGGCTCCGCGCCAACGCACCCCATCCACCCTGTACCCAGCCGATGCGCATCTGCGCTGCGGCCGAATCTTCGAGAGGACCACGACCATGGCTATCATCGCTGACCGTTCCCCAGCCCCCGATTTGGTGTCAGTGTTTCGCGACAACCTCAACCACACGGTCACGGTCAGTCGCGACGCGGCCGGGACCCCTTTCATCAATGGCGGCGCCGGCAGCAACCGAGTCTCCGGCCAATCCGGCGGCGACCACATAATTTGGAACTCGGGCGACGGCCGCGACCTCTTCTCGGGCGACACTAGTAGGACGCGAAGGGAGAATGGCAAGGAGAACTGCAATACACGGGAGAATCGGACCGTGCGTCGTATCTGGGTCATCGCGTGCGCCACCTGCCTCGCGGCGGCGGTCACGGTCTCGCTGCCGCAACCGGCCCGCGCCCGCCAGGTCACGCCGCCACCGGTGCCCCCCGAAATTCAGGTGCCAGCGGGGAATGTGGCGTTCCTCGTAGGTCACGCCGTCGGCACTCAAAATTATATCTGCCTGCCCTCAGAAAGCGGCTTCAAGTTTGTGCTCTTCACGCCGGAGGCCACGCTGTTCGATGATCTTGATAAGCAAATCATCACCCACTTCTTCAGCCCCAACGCCAATCCCGTTCCGCCCAACCCGTCCGAGTTCGGCAAAATTCGCGCCACCTGGCAGGACTCGAAGGACTCGAGCATCGTTTGGGGGGGTACCGCGATCCCCTCTTCCGACGCCAGGTTCGTCGCGCCGGATGCCATTGCTTGGCTCCTGCTTCCGATGGCCGG
This sequence comes from Allostellaceae bacterium, assembly GCA_045802495.1. Classification (GTDB taxonomy): domain Bacteria; phylum Pseudomonadota; class Alphaproteobacteria; order ATCC43930; family CGMCC-115725; genus AP-15. The sequence continues at coordinate 8,925 of JBJMQW010000207.1, forward strand.
AGTCCAGGTCGGACCCACGGGCGGCGACACGCTGACAATCACCACCTTTATCCAGCGGCTGAACACCTCTGGAGGGGTCGCGCCGTCCGAGGAATGTACCTCCATGAACGACATCGGTAAGCAGAAGTTCGTAGATTACACGGCCGAATACTTTTTTTACACGGACGGGCAAAAGCGGCGCGCTCCGCGATAGCCTGCTTCTCGGCGAGAGTGCGCTTGGAGAACCGGACGGCTGAGCCGTCCGGTTCTCTTCGTCCGTCACTCAGCGCCAGTTCAACGATGCATTGCCAGCGACGGGCCGCTCACGCATCCGGCAGCGTGAAGACGGCGCAGGGCGTGGCGATGCCGCGCAGCTGATGTTCGCCCAGCGGCACGAGCGGCGTGGTGGTCTCGGCGGCGACCGCGCCCGAGATCAGCACCGAGCGGCCGAGCGGCCGGCACAGCCCCTCGAGCCGGCTGACCAGGTTGACCGCCGGGCCGATCGCGGTGAAGTCGAGCCGGTCGGCCGCACCGATATTGCCCCACAGGATCTCGCCGAGGTGCAATGCCGCGCCGAAGGGCAGCGGCGGCAGCTCCTGCGCCTGCCGCAGCGCATCGAGATGGGCCATGCCGGCGCGGGCGGCGGCGATCGCGCGCAATGCCGCCTCGCAGGCCGCCGCCGGCGCGCCGCTGACCGGGAAGATCGCCAGCACGCCGTCGCCGATGAACTTCAGCACCTCGCCGCCGAAGGCGTGCACCGCCCCGGCGACGCGGTCGAACCAGGCGTCGAGGGTGGCAATCATCATGGCGGGCTCGGTCGCCTCGGACAGCGCGGTGAAGCCGCGCAGATCGGCGCAGAGCAGCGCGGCGCGGATGGTCTCTCCGCTGCCGCGGCGCAGCGCGCCGGCTTGCACCCGGGCGGCACTGCGCCGGCCGAGATAGGCCTCGAGCAGCGCTGCCAGCGCCGCCCGCGCGGCGAGCGCGGCCAAGGGTGCGGCGGCAAAGCGAGCGGTTTGGCGCAGCCGGCCGGCCTCGGCGGGGCCGAACGGCCGGGTCCCGGCCCAGCCCAGCACAGGGCCGTCCGGTGCCGAGCCGACCGTTTCCTCCTCTACCGGGCCGAGCCCGGCCAGCCATTGGTACCCGGCTTGGCTCGGCGGAGCGCCGGCAAAGCCCAGCGCCTCGATCACCGCCCCGGTTTCCGCCCGCCACAGCCAGGTGCGGCGGGCGATGATTGGGTGCGGCACGGCAAGCGTCAGCGCGCCGCCTGCCAGCGGTAGGCCGTCGTCCAGCAGCCGGCCGCCGAGCTCGGCCAGAAACCGGTCAGGGCCGGGCGAGGCGCCGGCCTCGTCCACCAGCCAGGCGAGGGGCCCAGGCAGATCCATGCGCAATCATGCCGTTACAGCCGCTCGCTTGTCACCTAAGCTGCAGCGATGGCGCAGCCGGCCGCGTCGGTTTATCCTAGAGTGTCGAAGCCGGCGCGTAGCCATCGCCACCACAGGGGAAACCG
>JBJMQW010000208.1:0-3568 GCA_045802495.1 Allostellaceae bacterium
ACGTGCCGCGGGCGAAGTCTCCCAAGCCGGGACGCCGTTGGGCCGGCAGCGTCAACTTGTCTGTTGGTGTAACGGGAGGCAGACGACTGGCAATGTTCAATAGGAATTTCATCGGCAACCCATGCTGCAGATCTCGGCCCAGACCTGAAATGTCTGAGTTCTGGAAGCTCTGTGCTCGGCAGCAGTGACGTGATCGCGTCGGAATAGGTTGGTGCAGTTTAAGACCCAAGCGTTGGTTGACTTCAAACGAATGCGGGTTCGCGGGCTATATTCCGTGGGCGCCGGCAAATGCCGGTAGGGGGGTCACTACCACGTCGATAGCTCTCAAAACCGCTCATGATGGTCCCCCCAAAGGGCGGGGTTTTGAGCCGCGGGCCCCTCGCGGGCTGCCGAGCAGCTTTCTTTTTGCGCGCTTCACGACCCATGGGTTTGGCTTGACGCACGGGAGTGGCCTCGCGGATTGCGCGGGCTGTCACATTTGAGTGATCGGCACTGCAGAATTTCGCGGGCGGCTCGATTGATGGTACGCTGCATGTTCCGCCTCGAACCCCCGTTGGAGAGGGATCATGGCAAGGACATCCGGCATATCGTCGATTGCTGTGGCCGCCTGCGCCGCGGGGGTGCTGGCGCTGTCGTCCGCTGCTGCTCAGGAAAAGGCGGCTATCGGGGAAGGCTCGGACACAAAGGACGAGCTCGCGCAGAATTTTGCGGCCGAGCACGAGATCGGCCGGCGCTACCATTTCGATCCGAATGATCTACCGCCGCCGAAGACGGGGCCGATCGTCGCCGACCGGTCGTTGGTCGTGCCCTTTAATGGGCAGAAACTGGAGGTGCCGCCGGGCTTCACCGCGGCGCCGTTCGTGACGGGTCTCGTCAATCCGCGGCGGCTGCTCGTGCTGCCCAATGGCGACGTCTTGGTTGCCGAGCAGAGCGCCGGCTATGTGACCTTGCTGCGCGATGACGGAGAGGGGCACGCCAAGTGGATCGAGCGCCATGTCGAGGACCTCAACCGGCCTTATGGCCTCGCGCTGCGCGGCGACGAGATCCTCGTCGCCGACCAGGACGCGATCTGGCGCGTGCCGCACATCGTCGGCAATTTGCGGGCCGGCCGTCCGGTGCCGCCGCAGAAAGCCGCAGACGTGCCGCCCGACCAGCGCAAGCCGGTGCCTGGGGCCTATGGCGCGGAGCTGCTGACGAAGAAGGGCGCCTTCGGCATCACGGTCGGGCACCAGAACCGTCATCTGGCGATCGACCCGAAAACCGGCGGCCTTTATGTCGGGGTCGGCTCGTCCGGCAATGTCGGCGTCGAGCCCGAACCCAAGGCGACGATCCAGCGCTTCGATTCCGACGGCTCGAACCAGACGACGGTCGCCTCGGGCACGCGCAACCCGACGGCACTCGCCTTTCATCCGCAGACCGGCGAATTGTGGGCGGTCGTGCAGGAGCGCGACGGGCTCGGCGATAATCTGCCCTCCGATTACCTGATCCGCGTGCAGCAGGGCGGGTTCTACGGCTGGCCCTACGCCTATATCGGCAAGCACCCACAGCCGGGCTTTGCGCGGCTCGCCCCCGACAAGGTCGACGCGACGATCACGCCCGACCTTCTGTTCCAGCCGCATTCCTCACTGCTCGACCTCGTCTTCTACGACGCCGACCAGTTCCCGGCGGAATATAAGGGCAGCCTCTTCGTCGCGGTGAAGGGCTCATGGAACCGCTCGATCCCGACCGGCTACAAACTGGTGCGCGTGCCTTTCAAGGACGGCCGCCCGGAGGGCTGGTACGAGAATTTCGCGACCGGCTTCTGGGCTTCCGGCGAGCAGCGTGCCGAGGTCTGGGGCCGCCCCGCCGCGCTCGCCGTTGCCAAGGACGGCTCGCTGCTCGTTGCCGATGACACCGGCGGCACCATCTGGCGCATCTCCTTCAAGGGCCCGCCCGCCGAGCACGCCGCCACGCCGGCTAACCCCGAAGCGCGGAGATGACGGCCGAAGGGGATCGCGGCTCTAGCCTAACTTCGCGGCGAGACGCCTTCATCATGGAGCCGCTCAAGATCCAGGCCGGGACGGGCTCGACCATCGCTCCGGTGGCGGTACGCTGACTCTGCCCGTGGGCGGTTTTAAGTAGGATCGGTCGTGGTATGGTCGGTGAAATATTGACATAGTCCAAAGGGAGGCTTTCGTGAAAACTCCGACATTTTCTGCAATGGCATTGGCTGTGGCGATGCTTGGTGTCGCCGATCGCGCACTGGCCGAGGAGGCCAAAAAGCTGTTCTTCGAGGGTGACCTTGTCCGTCACACCATTGAGAATCAAGCGGGACCGTTCTGCGTTCTGACGAGCCAGTTCAAGCGCAAGGAGGCGGTCGCATGGCGTATTCGGGTGCTCGATTCGGCTGGGGATGTGGCCGACGACAAAGTGCTCAAGAATGTCGTGGTGGAACTAGGCGACGGCCAGAAGCTGGCGGCGCATTACGGTCCCCACCCACCCCGTGGGGCGCCGCCGACCGACTATTTCTGGTCTCTGCACTGGGTGATTCCAGCGGACTACCCCACGGGGTCGCTGGGTTTCAAGGTCATTGCAACAATGATGGACGAAACGACGCAGACCTGGGAGCCATTCAAGCGAGCGCCGTCGCAGCTCACGGTGATCGCCGGCGAGCCGGAAATGAAGAAGTAAGGGCAGGGCGCGTCTATGAGGATTTGCTGCGGTCGCTTCGCCAGATCGGTGAGTGTGCTATTGTTGCTGTCGCTCGTGCCGCAGAGCCCTGCGGCCGCAGCCCGCCTTACCGCGGCACTCGGCCCGGAGGTCGTGATCGGTGAACCATCGGGTGGCTATGTCGGCCGGCTGGTCGTCACACCGGAGCATGGTCCGACGGGCACACCGCTGACGGTGACCGCGGAGGGTCTGCCCCCCCGAGAGGAGTTCCAGCTCGTCTGGCGCACGGTCGACGGCGCGTGGAAGGTCACTGACGCGGAATACCGCGGCCGCGAGTACCGGGCGGTCGCCTACGAGATCGCGAAGTTGAAAACCGACCAGACCGGGCGCCTCAATGCGCAATTGGTTGCGCCGGAAGATTTCGGCTTCATGCACGATATTGTGTTGCAGCAAGGAGGTCGCCTCTTTACCCAGACCGGCTTCTCGATTGACATGATGGTGGAGATCTCGCCAAAAAGCGGGCCGGTCGGAACGCCGATCACCGTCGAGGCGAAGGGCATCGGTTGGCGCCCGCTCGTCAATTCATGGGATCTGCTTTACGACAACAATTTCACCGGCTGGATCTCCTCGGTGACGACGCACGGCTCCGCGCGCTTTACGATCCCCGCGACCGGCGGGCCCGGTGTGCATATCCTGGAGGTGCTGCACGGAGAGCTGACATTTCCCTATCGGAACATGCAGCAGAGCCCTGAGCCGCACCGGCCTCGCTGGACGATCCCGTTCACGGTCACTGCGGGCCCGCCGGTGCTGCCGTTGCCGCCCGAGCAGCAGGCGCAGAAAAGCCCGCGGCTACTGCCGCAAGAGGGTGAACTCGTCGCCGCGCCGCGGTCCTCCGGCGTCGGAGAGCGGGCCTTGGCCC
>JBJMQW010000209.1:0-16837 GCA_045802495.1 Allostellaceae bacterium
AGCTCACGTCTCGCTCCCTTCAGCCGCTTCGAGCCGCCGGACGCGATCTCCTATTCGGCTGACCTGTGAATGTGTTGCCCGGATCTCGGTCAGCAATCGGGTATGGCTGTTGTCGAGCCGGTGGACGATCGCGCTTAGAACCTGCATGCCGTCTCGGAGGCTCGCCACTTCGTAGGTCAACCGCTGAAAGGCCCGGCCGGCATAGGTGAGATCAATTCGCTCGTCACTCATCCCGTAAACCAACCGACCCCGGGGACCTGCCTTAGGCCCGGTAGAACGGCCGGTCGCCCTTGACCGTGACCCGGTGGCCGGAGCGTGTGTGGGGCCAGTAGTCCCACATCGCATGGTGTTGCACGCAGCGATTGTCCCAGAAGGCGATCGAATTCTCGCGCCAGCGGAAGCGGCACTGGAACAGCGGGTTGGCCATATGGTCGTAGAGGTAGTTGAGGATGCCCTCGCTCTCGTCGCGTGAGACGCCGAGAATCCGCCGGGTGAAGCCCTTATTGACGTAGAGCGCCTTCTTGCCGGTCACCGGATGGGTCCGCACGACCGGGTGCTCGGCGCGCGGGTAGCTCGGCTTGTCGGCGATGCCGTAATTGGCGTATTGGCCACGGTAATGGTCGCCGTCATGGATCGCGGTGAGCCCTTCAAGATAGCACTTCATCCGGTCCGACAGCGCCTCATAGGCGGCGTACATGCTGGCGAACAAGGTGTCGCCGCCGCGCGGCGGGCATTGCCTGATGTAGAGAATACTGCCCATCGGTGGCTCCTCGTCGCACGACACGTCGCTGTGCCAGCCCTCGCCATTGGCGCGCGGCGAATCCTTGTCGGCGTGAATGATCATCAGCTCGGGCTTCCCCGGCGCATGCGGCGCCGCCGGGTGGAGGTGCAGGTCGCCGAACAGCCGGCCGAAAGCGAGGTGCTCGTCCTCCGTCAGATGCTGGTCGCGGAAGAAGATCACCAGATTCTCGGCGAGCGCGCGGTGGATCTCGTCGAGCGTGCGGTTGCCGAGCGGCTTGGACAGGTCGACCCCCCCGATCTCTCCACCGATGATCGGCGTCAATTTGTCGACGGAGATCGTGTCATACGGCGCCGGCTCGTCTGCGAGATGCTTGTAACGGGGGCCATTGTTCGAACGAACGGGGTCCATCGCGCGCTCCTTCAGATTGCGGCCGGGAGGCTATCACATTTGGTCCGCATCGCTCGCGACGTTGCGGGCGAGCAGATCCGCGATTTCATCATCCCCGAACCCCGCTTCGCGCAGAATCTCGCGCGAATGCTGACCCAATCGCGGCGCCGGATGGCGCAATGCGCAGTCCGCCTCGCTGAACCGCATCGGAGGCCGCACCATGCGGATGCTGCCTTCGGTCGGATGCTCGGCTGGCGGAAACATATTGACTGCGGCGAGATGCTCGTCGGCCGGCAATTCGGCGAGCGGGTTGACCGGCCCGCAGGGGATGTCGGCCGATTTCAGCCTGTCGAGCCAGAACCCGGTCGACCCGTCGCGCACGCATTCGGCGATCAGCGCATAGAGCTCGGCGACATGGCGGCTGCGGGTTTGCGCATCGACGAGACGGGGATCCTCGGCGAGCTCTGGCCGGCCCGCGATGCGGAAGAAATCGCGCCAGTGCCGGTCGGTATAGGGCAGGATGCAGATGTGCCCGTCGGCAGTGCGGTGCGGCCGGCGGTCCGGCGCCAGCATCCGCGAGTAGCCAGGCGGCCCGATCGGCGGGTCGAAGGTCAGCCCGCCCATATGCTCGGCCATCACAAACGCGGTCATCGTTTCGAGCATCGGCACCTCGACCGCCTGACCCTTGCCGGTGCGCTCGCGCTGGAGCAGCGCCGCCATTACGGCATAGACCATCGTCAGCCCGACGGTCTTGTCGCCGATCAAAGTCGGCACGAAGCGCGCGTCGCCGCCGGTTGCCGCCTCCAGCGAGACGACCCCGCAGCCGCCCTGGATTATGTCGTCAAAGGCCGGCCGATCGGCGAACGGCCCATCCTGGCCATAACCCTGCGCCGAGCAGTAGACGAGGCGCGGGTTGACCTCGCGCAGCCGCTCCCATGCAAAGCCGAGCCGCGCCATCGCCTGCGGGCGCATGTTGTGCATCAGCACGTCGCTCCGCTGCACCAGGGCCAGCAACACCGGCACCGCATCCGCCTGTTTCAGGTCGAGCACGAGCGAGCGCTTGTTGCGGTTGAGGTTGAGGAAGACATGGCCCATTTCGCGGTGCCGGGCGGGCTCGGCATAGCGCATGATGTCGCCGCCCGGTGCCTCGATCTTGATTACTTCGGCGCCGAGGTCGCCGAGGATCTGCGTCGCGAGCGGTCCCAGCACGACCGTCGTCAGGTCGAGGATCTTTATACCCACAAGCGGCCCGGGTCTCGCTTCGGTCACCACGGAGCCTGAAAAATAACCATTCCCATTGTCGTAAACCCCGCCGGCCGCCATCGCGGCGGCCGATGCAATTGATCCGCAGCGTTGATCCTTAGGTGAGATCGACCCAACACTCAATCATCGAATGACACCAAATCGGCTCCCGCCGCGCCGTAAGCGATGATGGCTCTGTCGCGGGTCAACAAGGCGAGGTCCTCGGCACGCGCCTCTGCGATCAGCATTCGATCGCACGGGTCGCGATGCAATTGCGGCATCGCGACGAACGCTTTGCAATGATCGGGCAGCACCGGGAGCAGATCGAAGCCGCCGGGAACCGCCAAGAGACGCTGGTCCCGAGCAACGCGGTCCAGGGCCATCAGGATTGCGATTTCCCAGAGGCTGGTGGCGCTGAGATAACATGACCGCGCGTCACAAGCGCGCGCCGTTCGCCCGCGGTGAGCCGCTCAGGCGCGATCCTCGCCCAGAGAACGAGATGAGTGTCGACCAGCAGGGCGATCACTTGCCCGGCTCGAAGTCCCGGATAACTTCTTCGGGAATGGTCAAATCCTCCGACAGGAACACGCCTTTGAGCTCCCCATATTTGATCGGCTGCCGTCCGGGAAGCGGGCCGAGGCAAGCGACCGCACGCCCGCTCCGTGTTACCACGATTTTCTAGCTCGCCTCAGCGCGAGCCACCGACCCGGCAAACTGCGCCTTGGCTTGCGCCACCGATACCGTTGTGCCCAACCCGTCCCTCCGGCAGAAGTTTGACCATAAATGGTTAATGTCGGGGCGGAACGCCGTTTTGTTAAACGCATCGCCAGCCTTTGCGAGACCGATCGCGTTTTCGCGAAAGATCGGGCGATAGTGCGCCAAGTCGAGACCGCGCCACCACTCGGAAATGTTATGGCATAAAGCCATCCAAAGGAGGAAAGCGATGCCCGTGACGATCTACCATAACCCGCGCTGCAACACCTCGCGCAAGACATTGGCGTTGCTGCGCGAAAAGGGGATTGACCCGCAGATAGTCGAGTACTTGAAGACGCCGTATACGGCGGCGCAGCTGAAGCAGCTCCTCGGAAAATTGAAGATGCCGGCGAGCAAGCTGGTGAGGAAAAAGGAGGCAGCCGCCGCCGGGATCGACGCGGCCAAGATGTCCGAAGACGGGATCATCGCGGCGATGGTCGAGAGCCCGATCATCGTCGAGCGCCCGATTGTCGTGTCGGGCCAAAAGGCCGCGCTGGGGCGGCCGCCGGAGGCGGTGCTGGCGGTGCTGTAGCCGCGCTCACTCGCGCCGGATCTTGGCGGTGTATTCGGCAGCGCAGAAGGTCCCACCCTGATAGTGCTCGGCGATCGGGTCGGCGCCGCCCGGCTCGGCGGCCAGCACCGCCTCGGCATAGGGCTCCGAATCATCCTGCGGTTTGTAGCCGAGCCGCAGGGCATTCGAATTGTCGTACCAGGAGCGCCGGTTGTTCGAGACGCCATAGACGATCTCGTATCGGATGTCGGGGTGCTCGAGCCCGATGCGCACGAGCTGCGTGTAGTCGCGCGGGCTGATCCAGATCGACAGCCGCCGCTTGTCAATCGGCTTCTCTCCGAAATTGCCAATGCGCGTGCAGAGCACGCCGATCCCGTGCTTGTCGGAATAGAGGCTGGCGAGCGCCTCGCCGAAGGCCTTGCTGACGCCGTACCGGCTGTCGGGCCGCGGAACGACGCGGTTATCAATCTTCTGCCGGCGCGGATAGAAGCCGACCGCATGGTTGCTGGTGGCAAAGACGATGCGCTGGACACCGGCCCGGCGTGCCGCCTCGAAGACATTGTAGAGGCCGATGATGTTGCCTTCGAGAATAACCGGCCACTCGTTCTCGCCCGAAATGCCGCCCAGATGGATGATGCCGTCAACATCGGCGACCACTCGCTCGACCGCGGCCATATCGGAGAGTTCGGTGCGGTCGACTTCCTCCCCCTCACGCGCCGGCGCCAGCGGGACACGATCTGAAAGGCGCAACACGGGGTAGACGCCGCGCAAGGTCTCCCGCAGCGAGCGTCCGATCCCGCCGCCCGCCCCAGTGATCAGCACTCGCTTCATTCGATCTCTCCATGTACAGACAATGGATGGATGTCCTGCCCCATCTATCCTTTTGCAATAGAAATCTTTTAATACCGGCTGCCGGAACGAATTGCACCGCGTATGCACTTCGCGAAATTGCCCGGTAACCGGCGAAATGGAGCGGAACCCGAATTTGACATGCCGCGATGGACGGAGCACCGATGCCGGGCCAGCGGTCGGGTTCTACTTGCAGATGCTGTCTCGCATGCCGACAGAGAAGAACCGATTATAAAGTTTACAGGTCTTCGATCATTCGTACCATAATTGACGACCGCCTTTATAACCTCGGCATAGGGCTGTCGAATAAGGTTTATCGTCAACATCTGTTCAATGTTGGGCCGACCGACGCAATTGGTGCCAACGGCTATGCAGTTTACGGTTATTATATGGAACAGCAATCCTTGACGCCGCCGGTTACTCGTCTACCAAGAGTCTCGGGATAATTTTAATTATACGCGCGATGTCAGGCCGGACGTTCGCGGCTATGGGTCAATCGGATATGCCGATACCATCAACTCTCCCGCCACGGTCTTCACAACATCGACGACCAATTTCAATACCATTACCGCCGCTGTCGGCGTCAACTATCTTCTAAGCCAAGCTTTGACAGGTGCAATTCTATATAGTTTCACGTATCACAGCAACGCCGCTAATCTCAGCGGCGGAGACGGCGACGCAGTGGTCAACCAATTGCAATTCTTATTGAGCAAAACGTTTTGACACCGATGTACGCCAAATTCTACGGCCTCGCCACGCCTCCGTTCCAGCTCACCCCTGATGCTCGATTCTTTTTTGAGAGCACCGTTCACAGACAGGCGATGGCCTATCTGGTGTATGGGTTGCACCACGCCGAGGGCTTTATCATTATCACGGGGGAAGTCGGAGCCGGCAAAACGATCCTCGTCGACAATCTGCTGTCGACCATCGATCAGCGCAACTTCGTCGTCGCCAAAATCGTCACCACGCAGCTGGCAGGAGACGATCTGCTGCATCTCGTCGCGGGGGGGTTCGGCATCGCCAAGGAGGGGCTGGCCAAAGGTTCGTTACTGCAGCGCATCAATGACTTCGTCCTCGCGCAACAGCGCAACGGCAGACGTGTGCTGTTGATTGTCGACGAAGCGCAGAACCTGTCCTTCGAAGCGCTCGAAGAGCTGCGGATGCTCTCCAACATTATCGTCGACAGGACCATGGCGCTGCAGAGCTTTCTGCTGGGGCAGCCGCAATTTCGTGCCGTCCTTGGCAGCCCGCGGCTCGAGCAGCTGCGGCAACGCGTAACGGCTGCATACCATCTAGGGCCGTTGAACGAAGGCGAGACCAGGGCCTATGTCGAGCATCGGCTCCGCCGAGCCGAGTGGAAAGGTGATCCACAACTCACCGACGATTGTTTCCCGCTCATTTATCGCCACACCGGAGGAGTACCGCGCCAGATCAATGCGCTTTGCTCGCGGCTTCTGCTCTTTGGCTTTCTGGAGGAGCTGCATACGCTGAAGGCGAACGCAGTCGAAAAAGTCGCCAGCGATTTGCGGGAAGAGATCGCTGTAGTGACTGCCGAGCCGAGCAGGGCGGTCCCCACGGGGTCTGACGAGAAATCGGATTCTATTTCACAAATTTCGCGGCGGCTCGCCACGTTGGAAGAGAGCGTCAACCGGCACGGGCGGGTGATCAAGCGAGCAATCGAGCTCGCGGCCAGCTACTTTCAGACGGACCGGACGTGAACATCGTGACAGGCGCAGCCCGCCAGGCAGAGACGGTGGCGCCAAGAAAAACCTTCTTCTGCGTTAGCTCGGCTTGCGGGGCGCTCGTCTCAACGCCGCCTTGGCCGAAGTGTATCAATTCGACAATGAGGCCGCGAGGCTATGAGACCGGCCAACTCCGGCAACCCCACCGTCTCATCGTGAATATGTTTGGCGTTGTGGGCCGATGACAGCGTCAGTAGGCGCGGCGCTTCCCGAAGGCGATGACCAGCGTGCGCAGCACGATTCGGATATCGAACCACAGCGACCAGTGGTTGATGTAGTCGAGGTCACAGGCGACGCGCTCGTGCAGTTGCCGCTCGGTTTCGACCGGCCCGTGATAGCCGTTGACCTGGGCCCAACCGGTGATCCCCGGTTTGACGTGATGGCGCAGCGCGTAATCGGGGACGTGTCCTCGTTGCGCCGCTGCTTGACGTGCATGCTGACCGCGTGCGGCCGCGGCCCGACCAGCGACAGCTCGCCGCGCAGCACGTTGAAAAGCTGCGGCAGCTCGTCGATGCTCAGTCGCCGCAGCAGGCCGCCGATCCTGGTGATGCGCGGATCGTTAACCTCGGTCTGCTTCTCGCCGTTGGTGTCGGCCGACTCGGCCTTCATGGTACGGAACTTGTAGACGCCGATAACCCGGTCGCCGAACCCGAAGCGGTTTTGGCGGAACAGCACTGGCCCTTTGCTGTCGAGCCTGATCGCCAGCGCGACCGCGAGCAGCAGCGGCGACAGCAGCACGATCGCCAGCGCCGCGGCGAGGCGGTCGAACGCGCTCTTGACCAGGGTCTGGCCGAAGCTGAGCGGCCGGCCATAGACGTCGAGCAGCGGCAGCCCGCCGAACGCCTCGGGCTCCTTGGCCGGAACGTTGAACCCCACCATGTCCGGCGCGAGGCTGATCTCGACCGGCATCTTGTGCAGCTTGCGCAGGATTTCGAGCAGCCGCTTTTCGGCCGAATGCGGCAGCGCGACGACAATGCGGTCGATCTCGAGCTGGCGCGACAATTCGACGAGTTCGGCGGTCGTCCCGTGCGGCAGCTCGCGCAAGCCGGCGCCGACCTCGCCGCGCCCGGCCCGCTCATCGAACACGCCTACGATTTCGATCGATTCGGTGCAGCCGGCCAGCCGCGCCACGAGGCGCTCGGCAAGGTCGCCGGTGCCGTAGACTGCCACCAGCTGCTTCAGCCGGCCGGCCGCGCGCCAGCGCGCCTGCAGCACCGACAGGACCGCCCGTACCGCCGCGATCCCGGCGAGCGAGGCGAGCGCCCAGAACAGCACCCAAGCGACCAGCGGCCCCCGCTCGGCAGGGTCTGGCTGCAGCACCGCGACCGCGGTGAGGAGGGCAAAACCGAAGGCGGAGAGCGCATTCGCCGCGGCATCGCCGAATTGGCGTGAAAAGCCCTGCTGCGTGAATTCCCGCGTCTGGCTCGCGTTCGGGTTCCGGCTGCGGGTCATCAGCGCCAGAACCAGCGCGGCAGTCAGCGTCGGCGACGGCGGCAGCGGCCACAAGAAGCCCGGCTGCAGCGCGAAACTCGCGGCGCCGGCGATCGCCACGACAAGGAAATCGGCAAAATGCGCCGCCGACGCCACCGCCGGCGACCGAATCCGCGCCGGGCGCTTGTCGTCGAGCTCGACCCGGCGCATCGCCATCACCGGGTTACGATCGTGCCGCTGAACCGCTCCGGCGCCGTAGTGCGGGCCGTCGCCGCGCGGCATGCTGCCCACACGGCCGATCGCTGGCGCGGGCGAAATCGCGTAGCCCGGAGACAAGACGGCGAGATCGGCGCGCTGCGAGGACATGGCGAGGATGGCCTTATCTTCTATGAATACCTGAATATTCTCCCTGTCGTTAGGTTGTTTCACCGGAAATACCGAGAGCACCCAATCCAAGGGGGTGCTCAATCTATTTAAAACTTCGAAAAAGTTCATTACAATTGATGGTTAACTCGCCGATCGTTTACCATTCTGGTATTTTACATCGGCACTAGACCGTGGAGTTGTTCATCGGCGCTCGCTAAAATAGCGGCAAACCGTTGCCCGTTTCTTTCCCAAGCGGAAAGACCGCCGCGCGCCAGGTCCTGCCTAGCTGGGGTGAGCGGCCGGGGTAATCCAGAGATCGAGTGCTCAATCTAGCCCGCGATGCTCATTCCAGCTTGGCGCCCCGCCAGAAGCTCGCTGGCCGCGTGCGATGGCGAAAAGCTTATCATGGACAACTTCTCGAACCGCCCGCGGGAGACATTTGGTGCCAGCAACCATGACGGTAACCATTGCGGCTCTCCAACAAGCTATGGTATAGCTCAGCAATCGAAGGGACGTCGGTTATGCCGTGCTATCACCCTGAAACGATAAGACCCATCCGATATCAATCAATTCCAGGGAGGGCAGCTTGAGCAGACCAGCAGCCCTTACGCCAATTGCGCTCGCCCTCCAAGAGTTGATGCTCGCGCCCGGGGCTGGCGCGCAAGAACGAGAACCAACCGAGATCGATAGTGACGAAGTCGACGGTAATTACCAGACAGTCACCGGTGGCGGCGAGATTTTTGACGAGTTTATACGATCCTGCCGTGTTGGTCGTTCGACACTTCTCGGCTCTTGTCTGTCCAGCTAATATTCCAAGATTTTTAAGGACGAAATTTGATGGAGATGCGTCTGAAGCCCTTCATCAAGGGAGCCGCATCGTTTGTTTTTCCGGGGTTGCGCACCACGGCTCATAAAGCTGGCTCAGACAATGCAGAGTTCTGCTATTCAATCTTCTTACGTCACTATTCCTATGCTGCGCCATATTTTGGAAAGCCTATTCCAGAGATCGTTGCCGAACTAGGGCCCGGCAGCTCTCTCGGTGTCGGGTTGTGTGCTTTGATTTGTGGAGCAAAAATCTACTACGCACTCGACGTTGTAGATCATACCGACCCAACGTTAAATCTTCGTATGTTCGACGATCTGGTCGATCTGTTCCGAGATCGTCGCCCCGCGCCTCTCGGAGAAACTATTTTTCCGGAGCCGGCCGCGTTGGAATTTCCTGCAAACCTGGTCATGTCGAATGATGATAGGCTCGCAGCAATTCGAGATGACCTCATCAACAAGAAAAATGAGTTTATCCGCGTGACCGTGCCATGGACCGATGTGCAAATCCCCCATAAAACAGTTGGCTGGCTCTGGTCGCATTCCGTTATGGAACATGTCGACGACATAGAGCGCGCGTGGAATTGCTGCACCACTTGGCTTGCCAATGATGGGGTAATGACGCACAATATCGACTACCAATGTCATGATCTCACTAAGCACTGGGACGGACACAGGTCAATAAACGATTTATGCTGGAAGATACTCCGGGGACGACGGCCGTATCTGATCAACCGAATGCCACATTCCGCGCAGATGGCTCTCGCGAAAGGTAATGGGTTCGCGGTCGTCTCTGAACTTATCCATGCCTTGGATCCAGATATACCGGCTGGTAAGCTAGCGCGGTGCTTTGCATCGACAACGCCAAGCGACCGAGAAACTGCTATGGCCTTCGTGACGTTAGTGGCGAATACTCCGAGCATCGTCGGCGGGCCGCGATGCCGCGGCTAAACTCGACATCGGATTTCGGTCGGCTATAACAAGCGCGGTCGAATGACGGTGCGTGGCGAGTTCGGCAGCAATTGGCGCATGAACAGCATAAGGACACCGATAACCGATTGAAATATAAGGCTATGGCCCCGTAGCTCAGCCGGATAGAGCACCGGTTTCCTAAACCGGGTGTCGCAGGTTCAAGTCCTGCCGGGGTCGCCAGCGCTCGTCAGTTGCCAGAATACGCCAGCGCAACGGTGTTGCCGGGGAGTGTCCGAGACTGCGGCTGCCGCCGCGACTCCTGCTTGGCGCTTCGGGCGTCGCTTGCCCAGTCGCGTGAAGCGGGCTGACCGGGGTCGACCAAATTGACGGCGCCGTTTATGGTGTACCCCGCGATATCCGGATTCGATGGAGCCGCCGCCTCGTTTCGCGCCAAACTTGTGAGGCGCGCCAGATCGATGATCGTCACGCAATGCTTCTCGAGGTTGATGATCCGGTCGTCACGCAGTGACCGCAATACGCGGTTTATGTGCACGACAGTCAGACCCAAGTAATTTCCGATCTGGATCTGCGTCAAGGGGAGGTTGTACATTCGACCGGTGATCAGCTTCCGGCGGCTGAGGCGCGTGTAGAAGTCCAGCACCATCATCGCCAATCGGCCTCGCGCATCAAGACCAGAGATGCTGGCGAGAAGGCGGTCCGCACGCCGCTGACGCTGTCCCAGCAGCCATGCGATATAAAGCGCTGCCGGACGGCATGCGAACAGTTCCATCAGCGCGTCCTCCACACGAATCACTTCAATCGTGACCGAGGTAAGCGTTAGGATCTCCCCCAGGGGCCGCGTGCTGAGCGCTGAATCGAGCCCAATAACATCGCCGGGCAGGTACACGTCGACGATCGCTTGGCGGTGATTGCACGGATCACCAAATTGGCACGCCCACCCGCTTCGCAGGCGATAGATCGCGCCGCTCGAGCCGCCGACCGCCGCCAGCGACTCGCCTGCTTTGACTATGCTCGGCGGTAAATCGCAAAAACGCGCTTTCAGCTTGCTGCGGCCCAGGGCTAGTTCAGCGGGAAGCTGCATCGAACTGCTCACGTGACCAACTCCACAAATTGCGATCCAGCCGACTCGTATTGACGCAGCCGTTTTCAGGAGACCGAAAGCCTCTTGCACTCGTCGCCGACGGCTCCAGGCAGAGTTCATTGCCCCGGAAAAAGAATGGGCTCGCGGGGCCTTGGTGCGGTACGTCGCTCCGAAGGATCCGGAGCAGATTGCAGATTGCCCAGCGGTAACCCGCTCGGATTTGGCGAGATAGTTTCGCAACGAAAATTGCAGCGCTCACCCTAAAATTAAGGGATTCCATATCAAAGCGTACTACAAGTTGTAATCTATGGCAGACTTACGGCATGGTGGATCGGCCATCAGATAAAAGCAAGGTAAATATCGGATCTGCGACGAATGGTGGTGACGGCAGTTATGGATTAACCTCTGATACCCGAAATATCTCAATATTTATCGTTAACATTTCTACAACTTATTCTGATAGAACAGTAACGCTATCAAGTAATCGCGCGAAGCGATGCCAAGACGATGGCCCGGCGCCGCGCGGATGGTGTTGAGGCCGGGCTCCCCGTGATCGAAGCGCGGATAGGCTAGAGGCCGTCGCGCCAGGCGAGGATTTCGTAACCGAGCGGCAGGGCGGCGCCGAGACGGACGATTGCCGACCGGGTCGCATGAGCGTTGTTCGCGCCGAACGCCGTCGCAGTGATACGCGCCGTCAGCACGTCCGGGGGTGGCTGGTTTGCGAGAGAAGCGGTCGCTGCGTGCGACGCCTCGGCAAGAGCCGCCGCTACCACCGGATCAGGCGTCGCCGCGCTCGGCTGTGGCGGTCCAAAGAGCGTCAGATGCGGCCGGATCGCCGTAAGGATCGCGGGGGTCATGCCCAGTACCCGGCCGAGTTCGTCGAGGCTCTCGAGCGGCGCGCCCGGTGGTCCGTAATCGAGCCCTGCCGCTCGATAATCGGCAAGGACAACATTCGGAGGCCGAGGCGCCGGCGCCGTACCGACCCATTCGCCGATCACGGCAGCCAGACGGCGCGCGCTTTCGGGTTGGCCGCCGATTGAGCGCAACAAAGCTTCAACGAGTTCGGCCGAGGCTGTGTTCGGATTGATCCACCAGGCTTCATCCTCGACCCGCAGGTTCACCCGGCTGCCGCCGACGACCAGCTCGCGCACGCTTCCGTCCACCGCCCAACGCTGCTCCGGCTGCGCGTTCGAGAGATTGAACAGGGCGGTGAAGACGGCCCCGTCGGCCGCTGCCTGCGCTACGGCATTCGCAACAAGATTGCCGGCAATGCGGGTCTCGGTTCGCCCGGCCGCCGTCAAGTGCGCGACGATGAAGGCGATCAGCACGAGAGACCAGAGCACGATGATCAGCGCAAAGCCATTGCGCCGCCGACCGGGAGCGGGTGAGGCCGTTCCAAGCGGCATCGATCTCAGCTCGGCGTACTATCCGGGAGCGCCTTACGGCAACTGGCGTTTCTGCCAGAGCTCGAATTGCCCGAAGAGTTGCTCTTTGTCCTGCCGGCTCAAGGGCGGGCCGCCAGCGGCCTGCTGCCGCTCGTCGATGAAGCGGAAAAAGATCGCCTTGAGATCCTGCATACTGGGCATGGCGGCCACCCGGGCGCTGCGCTGGAGCCATTGTTCCGCAGGCGGGAAGCGCCGCCAGCCGGGCAGCTCCGCCATGATGTTCACCTCACGCCATTTGGCATGATGGCCCGGTTCGGTCAGTGACTGGAACCCAGTGAAGAGCGCATCAATAAAATTGACGACATTGCGGTAGCGCTCCGAGCCGGGCTGCAGATTGGCGACCGCGAGCATCGTGCCGACCGCGACGGTGTCGACGGGCTGGTTGTACGGCACGAGACCGGGATAATCCGCGGCGGTGAACCGAGCCGGCACAAAAGCGGCCGCCACCGCCGGGTCGAGCGGGATCGACAGAAAATGCAGGCCGTTTTCGCCAATTAGCTCGCAGAACAGCGGCGCCGGCTTTCCGGCGACAAAGGCAACGGCGGCGATCTCACCCCGGCGCAGTTTTTCAAGTGCCGCCACCGGGTCCTCGTCGGTCGTAGTTGCCGATATCTTGAGCAAGTCAAAGAGGCGACCCGCCGTGATTGCAGTGCCGGTGCCGCGGCCGCCCACGTTTACCTTCTGATTGGCGAGGTCCGCGACGCTCTTGATTTCGGGTCGCGCAAGGAGATGAAGCTCCTCATTATACATTTTCGTAATATAGCTAATCGAAGTCTCGATGCCGGGAAGCAAATTCTGTCTTTTGGCATAGTCGAGGACGTCCGTTTGCAAGATCGCCATATCGACGCCGCGCAGGAGCTTCAGGTCGACAATATTCTGAAGCGCTCCCGTTCCGATCACCGGCAAAAGCCGACGCGTCGCGCCGTCATTGACGAGCCTGGCAAGATCCTCGGCGATGCGCACCGAGATACCGGCGCTGCCGCCGATCTCAAGCTGAACGATACCGCGGTTGACCGCGACATCGGGCGATGGGGCGGCGGTTTTGGAAAGCGCTGGCGGCGCGGCAAAACGGAGGAGTGCAAAAATGGCCGCGGCCGCGATGATCACGCCCTTCATGATCAGCCGAGCTTATCCGGTTCGACCGATTTCGGCAAGGTTCGGGCCGTCCAGACGCGGCAATAATAGCCCAGACTCTGTCTGCCGCCGATGCAGATCGCCGGTAGCGGTGGTCGGGAATGGTGAACGACCTTATGGCTACGGTTCTCGGAGCAGCGAGCCGTTCTCTATAGCCGCAGGACCGGCGATTGACGCGGTCATCATAGTTTGCAGATGGATCGTGTCACCCTCCGTGGCATCGCCTACAGCTCCGCCGAAGCGGTCCCGGCAATCGCACAATGCCGGTGCCCGGGGAAAATCGATAATCCAGTTCCGCTAGTCCGGCACTAGACGTTACGCCCAAAAGTTGGGGTTACTATACTGCGTCCAGCCGGCAGCTGGTGCCTGCCGTCACCCGGTCGCGTCCGGCTGCTGTGCCGGACTTTTTTTATACTCCACGGGCTTCCGATGTTGGCATTGAGGTGCGCGCGAATGACGCGGGCCAGGCTGCCGACGTGCCTTAGTCGATTGTTAAGGATATTATCCCAACTACTTGCGGCTATTTTATATGTTTCTGCCAAATCGTGACCCGTACGTGGCATTTATAACATTTGTTAACGGAATTAATTCAATTAAATACGGAGCATGCTCCGATGGCGCCGGATGGGACGATTTGGTACCTATGCGGCGCGGCGAGGACAGCCTGTTACCGGCATCCGTTGGCATTAACTTTGAGGCTGTGGAGGATTATTTGCCTACGGCAGCGCCTGAACTTTGTCTCGATACAGAAACTGAACCTGATCTGAACGAGGTTTCCGGACTTGGTCTCGATGCGGATCCTGACCTTGCTCTCGAGGCGGCGCCCAACCGCTATCAGCACGGGAAAGCAGCGGCCGGCTCCCAGCTCTTGTACGATGCGCTTGGCGTAACCCCCAGAGAGGGCTTTGCTGAGCGTCGCCGTCAGCGGCCCGGTTGGCTGTCGCCGGAGATAGTGGCCTTTCTGGTCGGCGGTCTGGACTGGTGTCTGGTCCTGGCGGCGGCCGCGGCAGCTCTTACCGCCTATTCCGGCGTCATGGACCACTCGGTCGAAGCGCCGGGGCGTCATTTGCTGACTGCGTTCCTCGCTGCAACGTTGTTTGTGGGGGCGTTCGAGCGCCTCGGCGGCTACCGTTTGAAACAGTTGTCGCAATTGAATTGGCAATTGACCCACATCCCGATGACTTGGGGCGCAACGCTGTCGGTCGTCCTCTTGGTCGCATTCCTCAGCAAGACGTCCGACACCTATTCGCGCGGATGGACCTTGGCATGGATCATCGCGACGCCACTGCTTCTTCTTATCGGACGCCACCTGATTCACGCCGCCATCGTGGCGCGGAATGGAGACAGCTATTTCGCCCGCAACATTGCCATTGTTGGAGCTGGCAACGAGGGCCAGCGCTTGATTGAAAAACTTCAACGAGGACGGGACAAGAGCGTCGTTGTTCGCGGCATTTTCGACGATCGGAAATCGCGCCTGCCGGGCTCGGTCTGCAACGTGCCCGTGCGGGGCACGACCGACGACCTCCTCCGCTTCGCCCGCTCCGAGCCGATCGACGAAATAGTAATCGCCCTGCCGCTGCATGCCGAGCAAAGATTGCAGGTGTTGTGCGAAAAGATGAAGGCGCTGGCGATCGATGTGCGCCTCAGCATCGAGTCTCTGGCCGAAACCTTTAATGTTCGCAGCACGGGCTATATCGGCGATGTCCCGGTGCTCGAAGTGATCGATCGGCCGCTCAAGAATTGGCGGGCGCTTGCTAAATGGACAGAAGATAAGCTTCTCGGCTCGCTATTGCTGGTCTTCGCCGGGCCCTTGATGGTGCTGATTGCGGTGTTGATCAAGTTGGATAGCCCGGGGCCGGTGCTTTTCGTGCAACGTCGCTTCGGTTTCAACAATGAAGAAATCCGGGTGCTCAAATTTCGGACAATGTATATCGATCGCTCCGATCCGACCGGGGCGCGGCGCACGGTACGAGATGATCCGCGCGTCACCCGCTTGGGCCGCATCCTGCGTTGGCTGAGCTTCGACGAGCTGCCGCAGCTGCTCAACGTCGTCCGCGGCGACATGTCGCTGGTTGGCCCGCGGCCGCACGCCATAGCCATGATGGCGGGCGGTCGTCCTTATTGTGATGCGGTCGAGCAGTATCTGCATCGTCACCGCGTCAAGCCAGGGATCACCGGTTGGGCCCAGGTCAATGGGCTGCGCGGCGAGGTTGACACGCTTGAAAAGGCATATGCCCGGGTGGCGCACGATCTCTACTACATCGAGCACTGGTCTCTTTTGCTCGATCTCAAGATCTTCCTGATGACTGTGGGAATTCTCGTTTCCCGCGACAACGCGTACTAAAGCGGCGCGCATGGCTCCAACAACGAGCGCCGCATCAAATTTACCCTCGCGTCTCGACCAACGACCCCACGGCCGTTTTAACCGCAGCGAGGCGAAGGTTTGGTGTTTTATGGGTCGCGTGCCGATGCAGAACAGCAAAGCTCTGATTGCCGGCCCGATCGATCCGCGCGCCTCAGCGTGTGCCGAGCGGCCGGCGGCGCCGGCGGCTCATGCCGACCACCTGCAGTCAGTTGCTTTTCGTGTCGTTAAGGGCTGCGCCGCCGGTGGCATTGTCATAAAGTTGGAGGGGGGTCAGTCACGCCATATGCCACGACAAAACGGAGCTGCGCTCAAATAGCATCAGCGCGCGCCTGCGCGAAGCTGAGCCGGCGGACTCCAACCCCTCCACCGGCCAAAACCGTCTATCGCGCCTGGCTAGCGCGGCGACCAGCCTTTCCATCGGACACTGGGGTGCTGCCCATGTCTGTCACCGCCCAATCCAGCAGCATCTGCTCATCGATGACGGTGGTGATTCTTTCGTGAGAATGAACCGGGGGTCTCTATGTTGGAATCTGACGTAACGGCCGACGACTTTGGGCTCGAGTTGTCCATCGTTATGCCGTGTCTCAACGAAGCGCGCACGGTAGGCACGTGTGTAGGAAAGGCACTTGCCTATCTTGAACTGCACGACATCGCTGGTGAGGTGATCGTCGCTGACAACGGCAGCACGGACGATTCCCAAGCAATTGCGCGCGGGCTGGGCGCGCGAGTCGTGCAGGTCGCTTCGAAAGGATATGGGAACGCGTTGCGTGCGGGCATCGAGGCTGCGCGCGGCAGGTTCGTGATCATGGGCGACTCCGACGATAGCTATGATTTTTCGGCACTGCAGCCGTTTGTCGATGAGCTTCGTGCTGGATATCAGATAGTGCTGGGGAACCGCTTCAAAGGGGGAATAGCACCAGGAGCTATGCCGATACTGCATAAATTCTTCGGCAATCCGCTGCTGACGCTGATCGGCCGTACTCTGTACGGAAGCCCTAGTCATGATTTCTATTGTGGCTTACGCGGGTTTCGGC
>JBJMQW010000210.1:0-4712 GCA_045802495.1 Allostellaceae bacterium
CTCGCCGTTGCTCAGGTTTATGTTGAATTGATCAGCCAAAACCGGAGATAGGCTTGCCAACATCACCGAGAGCGAAGTCATCAGTCGCAGGATCACGGGATTTCTCCTCTTTGCCAATGGCGAATTAAAGAGCCGATCGGCAGCGCGCAGCTCCGCCCGCCGGGCGCCGCCTCCGCGGCCGAGCCGCGTTTCAACCGGGAAAGGATACCCAAACCCGGAGCGGAAAGCTTTGAGATCCGCGTGATATGTCCTTAAGGTGGGCTTGCCTTTTACTTAAGAAATGCTCGCTCGGACCTCAAACCGAGGGAATACGGGTAATTTTGGGATTTGGGCTCGGATCAGCCTGCGCATCCGCTGACGAAGCGAGCAGGGACAGGCGGTGAAGTGGTGCCGGGCGGATAACAGCGAACTCTCTCGTCAGATGACGCCTTCCTCGGCCAGCCGCTCGACCTCGCTCGGGGTGCGGCCGAGCAATTCGGTCAGCACCCACATATTGTCCTCGCCGTAGCACGGCGCGCCACGGTTGATCGGGCCGCCAATATAGGCCGGTGTCTTCGAGAGCTTCATCGGAATCTCGTAGATCGGCCAGGTGCCGATCTTGGTGCCGGTGACCTCGGTCAGCCACTTGAGGTGACGTAGCTGCGGGTCGGCGTCGACGCGGTCCTCGGCGTTTTGGCACACCCCGGCCGGCACGCCGGCCTTTTGCAATTTCACCATGCAGTCGTAGCGGTCCTGGGTGCGGGTCCAGGATTCGACCGCGGCATCGAGCACATCCTGGTGCGCGAGCCGGCTTTCGAGTGTCGCAAAGCGGCGGTCGTCGAGCCAGTCACCGCGCTCGGCGACGCGCGCCAGCGCCTGCCATTCAAGGTCGGTGAAGCAGGCAATCGCGATCCAGCGGTCCTTACCCTCGCAGCGATAGGCGCCGTGCGGCGCGGCCGGCTTGTAGGGCGAGCGGTTGCCGTAGCGGCGGAACACGCGGTCGTTGGCCGCCCAGTCGAGGATCGTCGCGCCGGTCAAAAAGATGCCGCTCTCGCATTGCGAGGCATCGATCCACTGGCCTTCGCCTGTGCGCTCGCGATGGTAGATCGCGCCCAAAAGCGCCAGCGCGTAGCCATACGCGCCCATCCAGTCGAGGTAGGAATAGCCCCAGCTCACCGGCATCGCCGGCTCGGGCAAGCCCGACATCTCTGCTTGCCCGCCAAACGCCGCTGCCACCGGCCCGACGGTGCGCATCCGCCCGTAGGTGCCGTGCGCGCCCATGCCCGATTGCTGGATATAGATGATGTCGGGTCGGATCGACTTCAGCACGTCATAGCCGAGCCCCAGGCGCTTCAATACGCCGGGCGAGAAACCCTCGGCCACAACATCGCAGATGCGGATCATGTCCTTGGCGATTTGGAGCCCTTTGGGGTGGCGGATGTTGAGCGAGATGCCGCGCTTGCCGGAGTTCTTGTTGAGGAAATTGCCGCCCATGTCGGGATCCTTGACCCCGGGCAACGGGCCGGTCGCGGCATCGCGTGCGGCGCGCCCGCCGACCGGCGCCATCCCCGCCAGTCGGGTGTCGGGATTGTCCTTCCACTCGACCTTGAAGCTTTCCGCGCCCATCGCCGCGAGAAACCGCGTGCCGCCGGCCGATGCGAGAAACCAGGCGAAATCGAAGATCTTGATGCCCTGTAGCGGGAACGGCTTGTTGTGCAGCGCCGACAGGCGTGGGTTCTCGACCCGGCGCGGCTGCGCCGGCACGCTCGGGCGCCGCGCCGCCTCGCCGAGAATTGTGTCGGTGTCCTCGCCAAGCTGCGGCGCGCGGCGGCCGACCTGCCAGCTCGTCTTGCTGCTGAGCCATTTGCTGGTGGGATAGAGGAACGAGCGGCCAAGCTCGGGATGCTCGATCTCGGCAAAGGTCTTGCGCGCGAGCCAGTGCTCGTCGAGAGCGTTCTCGTGCGGCTTTCGCAGCGGCGCCCACAAGAGCCCCGCCTCCTGCGCCTCCAGCCACGGCATGTCCTTGTAAGTCCAGGCGCGGACAAAACGCTGCACCACGTCGAGCATGTGCGATCGCGCTTCGTCGGCCCCCGCAGTTCCCGGGACTTGCCGCGCCCGCAGGTCCACCTCGGGGGCCGGCGGCTGGAGGTCGGCCTGCGCGTTGTACTTGCTCAACAGCGGCACGAGGTTCTTCAGGTCGCGCGCCCCCATGCCGTGCGTGATGAACCAGCGCCCGTCCTTGGTGTGGCAGATGCCGGGGCTGTGATTGGGGCCTTCGGAGGCGTGGCGGCAGGTCAGGCGCCACAGCGGCACCCGCCGACAGACCCAGTACATCAGATCCTGCTCGGGGTTTTTCGACACCGCCTCGTGGATCGCGAGCGAGACGTCCTGGCCCTCGCCGCTGCGCTCACGGTGGATCAGCGCGGCGATGATGCCGGTCGCCATCTGCTCACCGGCGATGTGATAGGCGTGCCAGATCTGCGGCGCGATCGGCGGCGTGTCGTATTCGAAATTGGGGTCGGGGTCATAGCCGCAATTCATCATCGGCCCGCCGAGCGCGAGGTGGATCAGGTCCGAGCCCTTGAAGTCCTTCCACGGCCCGTCATCGCCAAACGGCGTCATCCGCGCGGTGACGAGTTGCGGGAAACGCGTGTTTAGCGCTGCATGGTCGAGCCCCAGCACTTCGTTGAGCGCGCCGCAGCTCGCATCGAGCAGGATGTCGGCGCCGCCGAGCAGGCGCAGCAGATCCTCGCGCCCGCTCGGATCGCGCAGGTCGAGCACAACCGATTTCTTACTGCGGTTGTAGTTCCAGAAGAACAGCGAGCGTTCGAGCCCCGGCTCGTCGTCGAGAAACGGTCCGATGCGCCTTGTGGCGTTGCCCTCGGGAGGCTCGATCTTGACCACCTCGGCGCCGAGCCCGGCGAGCAGCAGCCCGCAATATTCGGCGCGCTCGTCGGCGATTTCGACGACCCGGAGCCCGGCAAGCATCCCGGGCCCGGCATTCCCCATCATCTCCCCGGGCCCCGCGGACAATGAATCTACCGAGATCCCTGCTTGCGTCGCCAAGGCATTCTCCCTTCAAATGTTTCCCGGGTTCTCCGGAAGCGGTGACAAGGATAATCCCGCCGAAACCGGCGCGGTCAAGGTGACGAACAGCCTTCGCCCGCTCGACGGCCCGAGAGCCGGAGGTTGCGGAGGTGTGTTTGTGAAGGGTTTCTCTGCTGGAGACGATTTGCGATGCGGGTGAGAGTGGACGACCGCAGCTATCCCGATACGCCGGCGACAGTGGAAGCCGGAGATGATGTGTTGACGCGGGATTACTACACCCTGTTGCCGCAAATACGTCTGACCGGCGATTCAACCGGGCGACTGATACAGCCGGAACCCCGGGCCGAAGTAACCCTCGACGGCAATGACGTCGCCAATCTGGTAGAATGTGCGATCAGGCATCCCGCGGCGAATATGCGCTCCGCCGTTCTGGCGGCGATCCGAAACCATCCCGATACATTCCGCGAGATCTTTCGGTTCGGCCTTACCGCTCCCGTGGGTTTCCCGGAAATACAGAGGATCGTGGCCGAGGAGCTTGATAAGTGCATGCCCAGGTTGGATTCTCCGGCATCGAAAGAGGTCGGGCCCACCGCGGAAACATTGTTGCCGCGGATGCCATTGCCGGCGCATCTGCGAGGACGAAAAGAATGAGCGATTGGAGCCAAGTGACGCGGCCGATCCCGGTGCCGAATGAGTGGACGAAGCCGTTCTGGGATTCAACCAAGCGAGGCGTGATAGAGCTGCAGCGCTGCCAGAATTGCGGCCATTTCCAGCATCCGCCCTATGCGACCTGCACACGATGCGTGTCGACCGATCTGAAATTCGAGCCGGTGCGCGGCCAGGGTGCGATCCATGCCTACACGATCATGTATCATACCAGCGACAAGCGCTTCGCGTCGGCGGTGCCCTACGCCAGCATCATCGTCGAACTCGACGACGCCCCCGGCGCGCTGATGGCCGGCAATCTGCTGGATGCGGAATACACCGAAGCAAAGGTCGGGCGGCGCGTCGAAATCGTCTTCGAGAAATTGAACGACGACATCACCTTGCCGCAGTTCCGCCTCTGGGCCGTGTGAGAGCCTGCCAATGCATTCGCTGCACGAATATCCCGCGTCCTTCGAGACGCGGTCTGCGACCGCTCCTCAGGATGAGGAAGATTTGTTCGTGGCATTAAAGGCTTACCTCATCCTGAGGAAGCCGCGAAGCGGCTGTCTCGAAGGACGCACAGCGCCGATCCCGTTTGGCTTTCGAGAGATCGACGAGTTCTGAGGAGGCACGGGGCATGTGGGAGAACCGGTGCAAGGTAGCGGTCAGCGGCGTCGGATTTTCGAAGGTCACGCGCTCTGCCGACATTCCGCTCGCCGCGCATGCGCTGACGGCGGTCAAGGAGGCGGTCGCGGATTCCGGGCTGCAAATGTCCGATATCGACGGTCTGGCGACCTATCCGGAGCTGCCGGCGACCGGGCATGCCGAGGTCGACGGCATCTCGGTCGTGTCGGTCAACTGCATGATGGCGATGCTGAAACTGCCCAACCTCGCCTGGCACATCCAGGTCGGCTCGGTGAATATCGGCGGCGCGGTGCAGCAGGCGGTCAACGCGCTCTTGGCCGGCGTGTGCCGGTACGCGGTGGTTTGGCGGGCGATGCACAATCCGCGCGGCACCTACCAGAACCTTCCCTCCGGCA
>JBJMQW010000211.1:0-8709 GCA_045802495.1 Allostellaceae bacterium
AAGCCCGCCGATCCGGCGCTGTTCTACAAGCATCACATCTTCATGTGCACCAACGTGCGGGCGGCGGGTCACCCGCGAGGTTCCTGCAGTGCGCGCGCCGAACCGGCCGGCGGCGTCGAGAAATTGCGGGCCTATGCGCGCGAGAAGGCGCGGGAGTTCGGAATCGAGGGCATTCGCTGCAACGCTGCCGGCTGCCTCGACCGCTGCGAGTTCGGCCCCAATATGGTCATCTATCCCGAAGGCGTCTGGTACCGCTATGAGTCAACGCAGGACATCGACGAGATCCTCGAAGTGCACGTCAAGAATGGCGGCCGCGTGGATCGGCTCATGTTGCAGCCCGACCAGTTGCCGCCAAAGCATTGACGGCGAGGCTGTGGCCCGGACCGGCAGTCGAAGGGGCGTGGGCGTGATACACGTCTCCGGGTGAAGGGCGCACCGGTACCTGACACGATCTTCGCCCCGGCGACAGCGCCGGGGGTTGGAGCGGTCGCGGTGGTACGGCTTTCCGGGCCTGCCGCGGCCCGGGCCGTCACGGCCTTTACGGGCAGTCTGCCGCCGCCACGCTTGGCGAAGTTCAGCCGGTTTTGCGATCCGGCTACCGGCGAACAGCTTGATGACGGCTTGGTGCTGTGGTTTCCGGCACCGCGCAGCGCCACCGGCGAGGACGTCGCCGAATTTCATTTGCACGGCAGCCGCGCCGTGCTCGCAGCCGTAGCACACGCATTGCGTGGGCTAGGCCTGCGGCTCGCGGAGCCCGGTGAATTCACCCGGCGCGCATTTTTGAACGGCAAGCTCGACCTGACCCAGGCCGAGGCGGTCGCCGACCTCGTCGCCGCCGAAACCGAAGCGCAGCGCCGTCAGGCCTTGCGTCAGCTCGGCGGCGAATTGGGCGACCTCTACCGCGACTGGAGCCGGCGCTTGACCAGCGTGCTCGCCCATCTCGAAGCCGCGATCGATTTCCCCGACGAGGATTTGCCGCCCGAGATCGAAGAGGGAATCTTCGCCTCCACCGACGCACTGGCAGTCGAGATCGAGCGTCATCTCGCCGATGGGCGCCGCGGCGAAAGGCTGAGGGAAGGCATCAGCGTCGCAATCGTCGGGCCGCCTAATGCCGGAAAATCTAGCCTTCTCAATAGGATAGCTCGCCGCGAGGCGGCCATTACCTCGCCGATCGCAGGCACCACGCGGGACGTCATCGAAGTCGCCATCGATCTGCACGGCTATCCCGTCCTGCTGGCCGACACGGCCGGGCTGCGCGACAGCGCGGATGCGATTGAGCAGGAGGGTCTGCGGCGAGCGCTGCAGCGAGCCGACGACGCCGAGATCCGATTGTTCGTGTTCGATGCAGTCCATCCTGAGCAGGCAAGTGGCGCGGCCGCATGGCCCGGGCCCGATACGTTGCTGATCGCCAACAAGCGCGATCTCGCGACGGCGCGGCGTCTTGAGCTTTCACCCGCGGCCATTCCGGTCTCCGCCATGACCGGAGAGGGGATCGACGTATTGCTGGCGACGCTAGGCGAGCGGGTCGCGCGAGCCTACCAGATCGAGCAGCCGGCGCTCACCCGGGCGCGGCATCGTCAGGCATTGGAGGAGGCGGTCGCAGCGCTGCACCGGTCCCGGGGCGCCATTCTCCCCGAGCTTCGCGCCGAAGACCTGCGGCTGGCCTTGCGCAGTCTCGGCCGCATAACCGGAGCCGTAGACGTCGAAGATTTATTGGACGTGATCTTCCGCGATTTCTGCATCGGTAAGTAACAAAAAGCAAAAATTGTCATTCCGGGGTGCAGCGAAGCTGCAGGCCCGGAACCCATGAACACCGGCCTTGGCGTTTTCTTGAGATGTCCGTGTTCATAGGTTCCGGGCCTGGCCCCTTCGGGCCATCCCGGAACGACGAGTAGGTGGATGCCATTGCCGTTCTACGTATACCTTCTTGCAAGCCGTAGGCACGGGACGCTCTATCTTGGCGTCACGAATGATCCGATCCACCGTGTGCATCAGCACAAGACTGGGGGCACACCAGGTTTCACTTCCCGATACGGCGTCGATCGTCTGGTGTGGTTCGAACCCTACGATGATCCGACAAATGCGATCTCACGAGAAAAGGAGCTCAAGAAGTGGCGGCGGGATTGGAAGATCCGGTTGATCGAGGAACAGAACCCGGATTGGCGCGATCTGCACGCGGCATTGCTCAAATAACCGCCTTCCGGATTGAGGAAATAACCATGAAGGTCATTCCGGGGCGCGGCGAAGCTGCGAGCCCGGAACCCATGCACACAGGCTTGAGCTTCTTTTGAGGGCTCCGTGTTCATAGCTTTCGGGCCTGACCCATGCAAGGCGTGCACGAGCATAAGTCGCGCGTCGTGCCGGGTTTCAGCGACCGATACGACATCGACGACCTCGTCTGGCTTGAAATCCATGCGATCCGCTCGATGCGCTTGCTGGTGAGAAGGCGCTAAAGAGGTGGCACCGCGACTGGAAAATCAGGCTAATAGAGGAGCAAAACCCGGATTGGCGAGACTTATGTCCGGCGCTGTTCAAATAATGTTTCACGTGAAACTCTCGCATTTAGTGCCACGGTATATACTTCAACTCAGGCCAAATCGATCGCCACCGTTCTATTTTGCCTACATAGATCGACTGCGTTATCTGCTTTTTGTTGGGCCGAACAACAAGACCGAATAGATCGTCGAGTCCGAACGGGGAGCAGCACTCGAATTTGCCGGCTTTGCAACGTACCCCGACGGCGGTCGCCGTCGTTGGGAAAGTCGCGATCGCAGCGCGGGCAGACTGATACGGCGCTATCGGATAACCGAACGATCTTTCATACCAGAGGTGCACTCTCGCTTCGTTCTTAACATCGAGTTTGACCGGCAAATGGCGGAAGAGATCACGCAAGCGTTGCTCATTTTCCGCTTCGGCCTCGAAGGATAGATTTTGCGCGTCGAAATAAACGAGATCCACGTCTTTTATACCAAATCCAGCTGGTCGTCCGAGAGCCAGGTTCCAGATGGTCTGTGCGATGCTTCCAGCGACCAGCCAACCGTCAGGCAAGGCAACCTCGTCGAATCTTTGAAGGATTTCCCGCAGCCACGTATTTTGCCGAAGGGAAGTTTCGAGACGGTCGATCATGCCCGATCCACTACAAGGTGCGAGGAGACAGTACTCTATCGAGCTGTTTCACGTGAAACCTCGACACCGCGGGGTGCGCTCCATACATTCCGCCGCCATGAACGAGGCTGTCGGAACCTATGAGGTCGTCGTGGTCGGCGGCGGGCATGCCGGGTGTGAGGCGGCCGCGGCCGCCGCCCGGCTCGGGGCGCGCACGCTGTTGCTGACCCATAAGCGGGCGACGATCGGCGAGATGTCGTGCAACCCGGCGATCGGGGGGCTCGGCAAAGGACATTTGGTGCGCGAGATCGATGCTCTCGACGGCATCATGGGCCGGGCAATCGACCGAGCCGGGATCCAGTTCCGCATCCTCAACCGGAGCAAGGGAGCGGCGGTGCGTGGCCCGCGAGCTCAGGCCGACCGCAAGCTTTACCGGCGCGCCATCGGCGAATTGCTCGCGGAGCTTCCCGGGCTCGATATCGCCGAAGGGTCGGCCGAGGATCTGCTCGTCGATCGCGGCGGGCACGTCCATGGCCTCCTGCTCGGAGACGGCGGGTGTTGTGCGGCCGGTAGTGTTGTGCTGACGACCGGCACGTTTCTCAATGGCCTGATTCATATCGGCGAAGAAAAGATCCCGGCGGGCCGGGTTGGGGAACGGCCGTCTCTCGGATTGTCGCAGACACTGTCCCGCTATGGCTTCGCCCTGGGCAGGCTGAAGACCGGCACGCCGCCGCGGCTGGATGGCGAGACGATCGACTGGTCGGGTCTCGATTGCCAGCCTGGGGACGACCCACCGCCGCCTTTCTCCTTCATCACGGATCGCATCGAGACGCCGCAGATCGTTTGCCACATCACCGCGACGACGCCGGCGACCCGCGAGGTTATTCGTGCCAATCTGGACCGCTCGCCGATGTATTCGGGACAGATCAGCAGCATCGGCCCCCGCTATTGTCCGTCGATCGAGGACAAGATCGTGCGCTTCGCCGAGCGTG
The DNA here is from genome assembly GCA_045802495.1 of Allostellaceae bacterium. Classification (GTDB taxonomy): domain Bacteria; phylum Pseudomonadota; class Alphaproteobacteria; order ATCC43930; family CGMCC-115725; genus AP-15. The sequence goes on from JBJMQW010000211.1 coordinate 4,098, forward strand.
AGCGGCACCAGATCTTTCTCGAGCCGGAGGGGCTCGATGATGACACGGTCTATCCTAACGGCATCTCGACCTCGCTGCCGCGTGAGGTGCAGCAGGCGATGCTGCGGACAATCCCCGGTCTTGAACACGCCGCCATGCGGCGGCCGGGTTATGCGATCGAGTATGATTTCGTCGACCCGCGCGAGCTCAATCCGACTTTGGAAACCCGCCGGATTCCCGGCCTCTACCTGGCGGGACAGATCAACGGCACGACCGGGTATGAAGAGGCCGCGGCTCAGGGCTTGATCGCGGGACTTAACGCAGCCCTCTCGGCGGCGGGGTCGGAGCCGCTCGTGCTCGATCGCGCCGACGCCTATATCGGCGTGCTGATCGACGATCTCGTGACCCGCGGCACGAGCGAGCCCTATCGGATGTTCACGTCGCGCGCCGAGTACCGGCTGACCTTGCGGGCCGACAATGCCGACCAGCGGCTCACCCCGATCGGTCTGCGATTGGGCTGCGTCGGCCGCGAGCGTGAACGGCGATTTGCGGCCAAGGTCTCGGCGCTGACCGGGGCACGGCGGCAGCTTGCGCAATTGCGGATGACCCCGCCCCAATTGCAGCGTTGCGGGATCAGGGTCAATGAGGATGGCATCCCCCGCAGCGCCGCGGAGTTGCTGGCCTATCCCGGGATCGACCTGGCCCGGCTCGCGGGAGTTTGGCCCGAGCTGGGAGCAATCGGTCCCGACATCGCGGAGCAGCTCGAGATCGACGCGCGTTACGCCGGCTATCTCGAACGCCAGGAGCGGGATATTGCATCATTCCGCCGTGACGAGGGTTTGCTATTGCCGCCTGACCTCGATTACGCGTCGGTCGGCAGCCTGTCGCGCGAAATCTGCAGCAAGCTCGCGGCCGCCCGGCCGGCGACCCTGGGCGCCGCGGCGCGGGTCTCGGGTGTGACCCCGGCGGCGCTGGTCGCGCTCTTGAAGCACGTCAAGCGCGCGCCCGTTTCTGCCGCGCGCCGCGGGACCGGCGAGGGTGCCGCGGCCTGAGCACCTATTCGGCCCGGAAGACTTCGCCGAGGCCATTCCTGTTTCACGTGAAACACTCGCTCGCCTGGAGGCCTACGCGGCGCTGCTGATCCAATGGTCGGCACGCATCAACCTGGTCGGTCGCGACACTCTCGCGGATCTGTGGCGGCGGCACATCCTCGATTCGGCGCAGCTTTTCCCGATGGTGCCGCGTACGGCGCATAGTCTGATCGATCTCGGCAGCGGCGCCGGCCTGCCGGGGCTCGTGCTTGCCATCCTCGGGGTTCCGGGGGTCGAGCTTATTGAGGCCGATTCGCGCAAATCCGCTTTCCTGCAAGAGGCGGCAAGGGTCGCGGCGGCCGATGTGACGCTGCGCCGGTGTCGGATAGAGGCGGTTCCCCCGCATCCGGCCGACGTCGTGACCGCGCGCGCCTGCGCGCCGCTCAACCGTCTATTGGAGCTCGCCGAACGCTTCATTGCTCCTCACACAATCTGCCTGTTTCCGAAGGGGGAACGATTTGAGGAGGAATTGACCCTCGCCCGCAAAGCCTGGACAATGTCCGTGTCGGTCGAGCCAAGTCTATCCGACCGGCGGGGGGTCATTCTTCGCTTGGAACAGGTCGCCCGTGAGCCTCGCCAGGCTTGAGGCGGAGCCGCGCGCCGCCGCCGTCGCGCGCCGCGCCCGCATTGTCGCGCTCGCCAACCAAAAGGGCGGGGTCGGCAAGACCACGACCGCAATCAATCTCGCGACCGCGCTGGCGGCCGCCGGCCGCCGCGTCCTCGTCATCGACCTCGACCCGCAAGGCAATGCCAGTACCGGGTTGGGCCTTGAGCGTACTGCGCGAGCGGTGACGAGCTACGAACTGATCCTCGGCGAGGCAGAACTCGATCAGGTTGTGTTGGCAACCGCCATTCCACAGCTTTCTGTCGTATCGGCCTCGCAGGATTTGGCCGGGGCAGAGGTAGAATTGGCCGGCCGTGAGCGCCGCGAGTTTCTGCTCAGCCGAGCAATTCGCAGCCGCGTGCGCGACTATGACGACGTCTTGATCGATTGTCCGCCTTCATTGAACCTGCTGACGGTCAATGCGCTGGTTGCCGCCGATTCGGTGCTGGTGCCGTTGCAGTGCGAGTTTTATGCGCTCGAAGGGCTGACCCAGCTGATGCGCACCATCGAACGGGTGCAGAGGGCGCTCAATCCGCGGCTCGAGCTGCAGGGCATGGTGCTGACGATGTACGATCAGCGCAACAATCTCTGCGACCAGGTCGTCAGCGATGTGCGCAGTCATTTCGGAGCGAGGGTTTTCGACACGATGATCCCGCGCAATGTCCGCGTCGCCGAAGCGCCCTCGCACGGCAAGCCGGTGCTGATCTACGACCACGCCTGCGCCGGGTCGCAGGCCTATATCCGGCTCGCGGCGGAAATGCTTCGCCGCAGCAATGGAGCGACGCGATGAGCGAGCGGGCGCGACGCGCGCATCTGGGCCGCGGCTTGGCGGCGCTGTTCCGCGAGGACGAAGCTGCGACCCCGATCGATCCCGCGTCGCAGCGCCGCGTGCCGATCGAGCTGATCCGGCCCGGGGCATTCCAGCCGCGGCGGCGCTTCGCCGAGACCGAGCTCGACGCCCTTGCCCAGTCGATCCGCGAGAAGGGCATTCTCCAGCCCCTGCTCGTGCGGCCGCTCGCCGGAGAGGAGGCCGATTTCGAGCTGGTTGCTGGCGAGCGGCGCTGGCGGGCGGCGCAGCGCGTCGGCCTGCACGAGGTTCCGATCATCGTCCGCCCGCTCGGAGATTCCGAGGCGCTCGAAATCGCCCTCGTCGAGAACCTTCAGCGCGAGGATCTGTCGCCTCTCGAGGAGGCTGAAGCTTACAGCCGGCTGATGGAAGAGTTTGGCCGCACTCAGGCGAGCCTCGCCGAAGCGGTCGGCAAGAGCCGCAGCCACGTCGCCAACACGATGCGGCTGCTGTCGTTACCCGCGCCGGTGCGCCGCCGGCTCGATGAGGGCGAACTGTCGGCCGGCCATGCGCGTGCGCTCCTCGCCGCCGCCGATCCGGTGGCGCTCGCGGCGGAAATCGTCCGTCGCGGCCTCAACGTCCGCGCCACCGAAAAACTGGTTCAGCGCCGCTCCGCAATGCCGCCGCCGTCGAGCCGCCTGCGCGACACCGACACGATGGCGTTTGAGCGCGAACTCAGCACCACGCTCGGACTGCGCGTCACCTTGGAGAAGAAGAAGCGCGGCGGCAGGCTAACGCTGCACTATACGAGCCTCGATCAGCTCGACCCTATTCTCGCACTACTGCGTGCAGGCTGAGGATTTCGGCGGTAACGGGAGTAGGGCGGAAAAAGCGGGAAGCGCATTCCGCCAAATTGAAGAGGCAATCGGCGGATTACGCGTTGCTCATCCGCCCTACAGATTTTCGCTGGGTGGATTGCGCCAGCACCCACTCACGGAACGCAAAGATTTTGGGCTGGTCGGCGTTGGCCGCCGGATACGCGAGCCAATAGGCGAATTCCTGCGGCCAGGCCAGATCGATGGCCTTGACGAGCTTGCGCCGGGCGAGTTCGGGATGGGCCAGCACTTCCGTTACGAGCGCCACCCCCTGGCCCGAGATCGCGGCTTGGATCAATAAAATCTGATCATCGAGGCCTTGGTCCACTCAGAGCCTCCTTCGGGATCGGGTGGACGCCGTGGGCCTGGAACCACAGCGGCCAATCCCGGCGCTGCGCGTCATGCAGCAGCGGCAATTGAGCCAAGTCTTCCGCCCGCGTCGGCCACGGACGCTCGCGCAGCAAAGCTTTGCTGCACACCGGTATCAGGCGGACCGCCGCGATCCGGTCCGCGCGCAACCCTTTCCATCGCCCGAGCCCGTGCCGGATCGCGACATCGATGCCATCGGCTTCGAAATCCGCAAGAACGCGGCTCGTCACCACGCGCAAATCGATATCGGCATGGCTCCTATGAAAATCACCGAGCCGCGGCACGAGCCAAGTCGTCGCGAAAGCTGGGGGTGCGCTGAGCGTCAGCACGCGGCCCTCGGAAATTGCCGTTACCCGCCGGGTCGCCTCTTCGATCTGGCGGAACGCGGCGCGAATGGGAGAGAAATAAGTCCGGCCTGCCTCGGTCAATTCGAGCGAGCGCGTGAAGCGCTGAAACAGGCGCGTGCCAATACGATCTTCGAGCAGCGCGATCTGTTGGCTCACCGCTCCCGGTGTGACCGCCAGTTCTTCCGCAGCGTCTTTCATGCTGCCAAGGCGAGCCACTGCCTCGAAGGCGCGCAGTGCATTCAGCGGGGGCAGGCTTCGCATGGCAAGAGTATAGTTTTCCTAAACCATACGTGCAAGACTTCTCCTTTGTCACTGTAATGATACCGCCCAATATTGTGTCCCACGCTTTAGGAACATTTACGGGCCGGGCGACAGCGATGACGTATAGTGCCCTCAGCATCTCAGCTCCAAGCGAAATTCGGCAACACTGGTGCGCTGTAGCCGCGTGTTTTCTTACGGCGGTGTTTGCTTGGGGCTTTGGCTTTTACGGCCAATCGGTCTATCTGTCGGAGCTGCATCGGTTATGGGGCTGGTCCAGCTTTCTGATCGGTTCCGCGACG
>JBJMQW010000212.1:0-4150 GCA_045802495.1 Allostellaceae bacterium
TAATCCCGTCATTTCGTGACGGCTAGTTAAGATGCTGGCCGTCGCCTAGTGGGTGGCGATTACGGAGAGCATTACTGGCTGTCGTGATTCCACAGACGACAAATTTCTTAGGCCTGCCGCAAGCGGGGCGAGGTCGCAAGCGTAACCGGCGGGATCAAGAACGGGAGATAGTTTCGATGAACACGCTACTGTTTGTCTGTTCCGGCAATGCGGGGCGCAGCCCGGCGGCGCAATATTTGGCCGCTGCATATATTAATGAGCATCGCCTTGCTGTCGAAGTGCAGTCACGCGGCACGAATGTAAGAGGTCGGTCCGAGCCGGACATACAGTTGTCGACGGCGATCCCGGCGGCAAAATCGCACGTCCCGACGGCTCTCGACAAAAAGGCGATCGAACAGGCGCATCTGATACTCACGATGAACCGCCAACATAAGCAGATCGTCATTGAGATGGTGCCGAGCGCGGCGAACAAAACATATTGTTTCTATGAATATGCGGAGGGCACTACAAAAGCTGTCGTCGACCCTGGTGATTACGACCAAGAAGACTATGAATCTTTTCTCGAAGAAATGAAACGCCTGGTTCGGCTTTCGGTAGACAAGTTCACCGCGCTGAAAACGACGTCCGGCTCCTAGTCACGGCAGCAAGACGGCGGCGCCCTGCAACACCCCGCTGCGCAGATCGGACAGCGCCTGGTTGGCGCTGGCGAGAGGGTAAGTGACCGTCTCGGTTCTGATACCGGCGTCCGGCGCCAGCGCGAGGAATTCTTCGGCATCGCGGCGGGTCAGGTTGGCGACCGAGCGCAGCACCCGCTCTTCCCACAGAATGCGGTACGGGAAGGACGGGATGTCGCTCATATGGATGCCGCCGCAGATGACCATGCCGCCTTTCTTGGTTGCGGCGAGAGCGGCCGGCACGAGCGCTCCGACCGGGGCGAAGATCAATGCCGCGTCGAGCGGCTCGGGCGGCGGCTGGTCCGAGCCGCCGGCCCATTCTGCGCCGAGCGAGCAGGCGAAGTGCTGCGCGGCGACATCGCCCGGCCGAGTGAAGGCGTAAACCCGCCGGCCCTGATGGCGCGCCACTTGCGCAACGATATGGGCCGCGGCGCCGAAGCCGTAGATCCCGATGACCCCTGCCTCCCCGGCCATACGCAAGCTGCGGTAGCCGATCAGCCCGGCGCACATCAGCGGCGCCGCCTCGACATCGCCGTAACGCGGATCGATCGCAAAGCAATAACGCTCGTCGGCAACGGCCAGCTCGCCATAGCCGCCGTCGATCTGGTATCCAGTAAATTGGGCCCGGTCGCAGAGATTTTCGCGGCCGGTTCGGCAATAGCCGCAGACGCCGCAAGTCCAGCCGAGCCAAGGCACGCCGACGCGGTCGCCGATCGTGAAATGGTCGACCGATTCCCCTTTTTCGACCACGGTGCCGATAATCTCGTGGCCCGGGACGAGCGGCAGTTTCGGATCAGGCAGTTCACCGTCGACGACATGCAGATCGGTGCGGCACACCGCGCAGGCCCGCACCGCGATCAACACCTGCTGCGGGCCGGGACGCGGCGTCGGCAGATCGGCGGCGACGAGCGGCTTCCCGGCGGCTATCAACACTTGTGCACGCATGAGCCTCTCCGTTACTAGTGCTCGGTGTGAAGCAACAGGATGAAAACGTCCACTTAGAGGCGGCGCTTTATCTGCCGGTAAAGCAGTTCCTCGAACGGCGGGGATACGAGGTCAAGGGTGAGGTGCGGGGCTGTGACATCGTCGCCCGTCGCGGCGACGAGCCGCCGGTCATTGTCGAGCTGAAGCTCCGCTTCAGCCTGGCGCTGGTTCTGCAGGGCATCAATCGACTGGCCTTGACGGAGCGGGTCTATCTCGCGGTCCCGCGACCCGACCGGCGCGCGCGTGGAGGGCCGATCGCACCGGAGAGGCCCGAGATCCGCAAGCTGTGCCGCCGGCTCGGATTGGGGCTCATGCTGGTGGGTCTGAGCCGCAAGACAGTCGAAATTCTGGAGGAGCCCCTCCCCTATCGACCGCGCCAGGCGAAGTCGCGAGCCCTGCGGCTGATGGACGAATTCTCCCGCCGTATTGGCGACGCCAATGTCGGCGGGGCGGTGGGCGTGCCGCTCGTCACTTCTTACCGGCAGGACGCATTGCGCTGCGCCCGTGCCCTGGCGCTCTATGGGCCAATGCGTCTCAACGCATTGCGTGCCACGGCCGGCGTGCCGAGAGCCGCACGCATTCTGCAGCGCGATGTCTATGGCTGGTTCGACAGGATCGAGCGGGGCATCTACCGCCTGACGCCGGCAGGCGATCAGGCGCTGTGCCGCTTTGCCGATGCGATCCCGGGCGTCTCGCCATGATCACCGATTATGGCGACGAGAGGCAGCGCAGCCTCATTCTTGATTACTTCGGTGGCGACTCGCGAATCCGGATGCTTCGTCGCGCTGAGACCTTTGGCGCGGCCGTCTTTGTCGTCGATTTCGACCGCGGGCCACGGCATTTCCGCACCCTGGGCTCGTTTGGCGGAGGAGCGCAGGTCACCGAACAGTCGAGCATGGACCTGCTCTATCCGGGCCGTCTCGTCTTTCACTACGAGCGGCTGATGTCACTGGCCCTCGCAATGAGCCGGCAATCGGTCAATGCGTTGCTATTGGGCGTCGGCGGCGCTGCCATGTGGCGTTTTCTGCACACCTATATGCCGGATTGCGCCCCGGTCCTGGTTGATTTTGACGAGACGATTGTCGCGACCGCCCGTCGCTGGTTCCATCTGAAGCAGCCGGTGGTGATCGATACCGCGCAGCGATTTCTCGCTGGCACCAGCGCGCACTACGACGCGATCTTTGTCGATCTGTATGGGCCTGGCGGCCCTGCTGACATTGACGAGATGTTTTGGGGCCGCTGCCTCGACGCGCTCGCGCCAGGCGGATGTCTCGCCACCAATTGGGCGGACTTCGCCGTCAACCCCGTGGTGAGGCCAATGGCCGACTCGCTTTCCGCTGGGGCGTGGGCCCGCGGTCTCGAGCCGATATACGTCACCCGTCGCGGGTTCCGTGACAATCTCGTCCAGTACGTTGCGACCGAGCCCGGGATTACGGCGGAGGCGATCACCGACGTGCTCGAGCGCTTTGTCCAGCAGCGCCATATCCCCGACCGCGGCCGCGGCATCCTCGAAAATTGTATCGTCGGCACCCGGTTTCCGATCGCGGAACAGTACCGCGGCTACTAAGCCTGCGCGACTGCGTCTTCAAAAGCAGCCAGTGTGGCTTCGATGACCTCGCGAGGCAGATCGCGGGTGATGAAGACCATGCGTGTGCGGCGGTCCTCGCTCGGCCATTCGGGCAACAAAACCGGCGGGTGAAACAGATGCTGCACGCCGTGCAGCACGACCGGCTGATCGGGGCGATCTGAGACCGCCACGATCGCCTTCAATCGCAAGAGATCGTCGCCCCGCATCGTCGCTAAGCCGTCGAGCCAGGCGGACAGCGCAGCCCAGGAGATTGGCTGTTCCCGCGTGATGCAGAAGGCACGGATGCGGTCGTCATGCCGGTTGACGTCGAGATGTTCATGTTCGTGGTCATGGCCACCGGCGAAAGCCTCGTCGCGCAACCAGCGCTGTACATCGGCGCTCTTGGCCACCGGGTCGTAAAAGCCAATGTTGAACAGTACCGCAGGATCGACCACCCCTTGCTCGACCCGCATTTGGACCGCGCTCGGATTCAGTGCCCGAAGCCGCGACTCGATCGCCTCCTGCGCCGTCGGATCGGCGAGATCGGTCTTGGTCAGCAACAGGCGATCCGCCACTGCAGCCTGTTTGACCGCCTCCGGCTGGCGGTCGAGGGTGCCGCCGCCATTGACTGCGTCGACCGTCGTCACGACGCCGTCGAGTATGTACCGCGCCGCCACGATCGGGTCGGTCATCAGGGTATGTAGGATCGGCGCCGGGTCGGCGAGACCAGTGGTCTCGATCGCGACCCGCGTGAAGAACGGCACTTTGTTCTTGACCCGATCGACAAACAAATTGGTCAGAGTATCGACGATGTCGCCGCGCACCGTGCAACACAGACACCCGCTGTTCAGCAGCATCACATCCTCGCTCGACCGCTCGACGAGGAGGTGGTCGAGACCAATCTCGCCAAATTCGTTGACGATGA
>JBJMQW010000213.1:0-8513 GCA_045802495.1 Allostellaceae bacterium
GTCGACCTGGCGGATTTTCCCAACGTCAAGCGGTGGTACGAGACCATGATGGCCCGTCCCGGCGTGCAGCGCGGCTTTGCCGTCGCACTGAGCTGACGGCGAGAACCACGCTGGCGGGGGACGGGGCGAGCGCGCAGCCAGAATATTCGTTTCACCGACATGCTCCGACCCGAACGCGTCGTATGGTCGATCCTGGCAAGGGCGCCGTCCCCGTATCCTCTGCTGCTGACGGTTGCGTACGCGGTCAGCGGCAAGGCCGCGTTGCTGCTGGCTGTCCCCCCGGGTTTTGCATCGCCGATCTTCCCGCCCTCCGGCATCGCCGTTGCCGCCGTGCTGATCGCCGGCCGGCCGGTGCTTCCCTGGATCTTTCTCGGCTCGCTCCTTTTAAACCTATGGACAGCCTATTCGATAGGTCACGGGTATCATTGGGCCTGCTTGGCCGTGGCCGGCATCATCGCCACGGCCTCGACATTGCAGGCAGCGATCGGCGGAACTGCGTTGCGTCGCACGATCGGTTATCCGGCATCTCTCGACAACGGTCGCGACCTGTGGCGCCTGCTGCTGCTTTCACCCGTTTTCTGCCTGACCAGCCCGAGCTTGTCGCTGACCGGCCTAGTGGTCCTGGGTCAGGTGACGTGGCGGGATCTGCCCGCGAACTGGATCACATGGTGGACCGGGGACACCCTTGGCGTCCTCCTGGCGCTCCCCTTGATGCTGGTTGTCGCGGGGGAGCCCCGCCGGCTATGGCGAAGCCGGGCATTGCCGGTGGCGGTCCCGATGCTTCTGTTTTTCACACTGTTCGTGGCAATTTTTGTCCGCGTAAGCAGATGGGAGCAAGATGACGCTCTGCTCGAGTTTCGCCTTCTCTCCCAGGAAATTGTCGACAAGATCCATTCTGGGCTGACGGAGCAGGAAATCTTTCTCAGCCAGCTCGAGAGATCCTTCAGCGGGCCGTCGCCCGTCTCGCGAGCGGAGTTCCGGCATCTCGCGCAGAACCTGTTGCAGCGGTTTTCAACGATACAGGCGGTCAAATGGGCGCCACGGATCGATCCGCGACACCGCGCAGATTTTGAGGAGGCCCAGCAAGCGGACCTACCGGGATTCGAGATCCGCGAAGTCGACCAGTCCGGGCAACGACGCCGCGCCGGCGAACGAGCGATCTATTATCCGGTGACCTATGTCGAGCCGTTGGACGGAAACGAGCAGATAGTCGGATTTGATCTCGTCTCGGAGCCCGGCCGTAAGACAGCGGTTGAGGAAGCGACAAAGACCGAGACGGTGAGGACAACTCCGCCAATTCGGCTCGTTCAGGAACGTGCAAGCCAGACCGGGATTCTGATTATCTTTGCGGTACAGCATGGCCCCGACGGACCCGGGGTTGTCTCCGTGGCGCTGCGGATGGGAACCTTCATGTCCGATCTTCTGGCTCTGCGCGCAACCGTGCTCAATCTTCGCTTCGTCGATGCAGGTACCGACAGACTCCTTTTCGACGGATTTTCCGAAGACACTGGCGACCCTTCCTACACAGAAACATTCGACTTTGGTGGCCGCCGATATAGGGTCGAGACGGCACCGACGAGCTCTTATCTGGAACGCCACCACGGATGGCAAAGCTGGACTGTGCTGGTGGCCGGCGTGATCAGCACGGGCCTTCTCGGAGCGCTGCTGCTTCTCGGTACGGGCTACACGCGCCGCATTGAGACGGTCGTCGATCAGCGGACCCGCGATTTGGAAGCGGTAAACCGCCGCCTGCAGCTCGAAATCAAGGAACGTCAGCAAGCCGAGGCGCAGCTCCGTCAAGCCCAAAGAATGGAAGCGATCGGTCAGCTTACGGGTGGCATCGCGCACGACTTCAACAATCTTCTCATGGTGATAGGCGGAAACGCTGGGCTACTGCGTGACAAGGCCGAGAACGAGATCGTTGAGCGACGCACCTCGGCAATAATTCGCGCCGCCGAGCAGGGCGAGCAGCTGACCCGGCAGTTACTCGCCTTCTCACGACGCCAGACGCTGCGGCCAGAAACGCTCAATCTGCGCGACCGAACCCGCGAAATTGCCGAGATGCTTTCGCGGTCGCTGCGGGAGGACATCGAATTTGTTATCGACTTCCCGGAAACTCTCTGGCCGGTGACGATCGATCCTGCTGAATTCGAGCTCGCCCTCCTGAATATCGGTGTCAACGCGCGCGACGCCATGCCGAGCGGCGGTTGCTTTCGCATAACTGCGTGCAATGTTGTGCTGCGCTTCGACAGCCCCGCGACGGAAGGACTAGCGGGTGACTTCGTCGCAGTGACCCTCTCCGACAGCGGCGCCGGGATGACAGCCGAAGTGCGGTCTCGTGCATTCGAGCCATTTTTTACGACCAAAGGGGTCTGGCTCGGCACCGGGCTTGGGCTATCGCAGGTTTACGGTTTTGCAAAACAGAGCGGCGGCAGCGCACTGATCGAAAGCGAACCCGGCAAAGGGACGGCGATCACGCTATTTCTGCCTCGGGCAACGGTAGTTGCGGCCCCGTCACGATCTGATGTCGGCGACGCTGTCCTGCCGGCGGTGCCGGCCCGCATCCTGCTTGTCGAAGATGACGCCGAGGTCGCCAAGGTGACGGCGGAGCTGCTGCGAGATATCGGCTCCGCGGCGGTCGCGGTATCCGACGGTGGGGCGGCCCTGGCGGCGATCGAGCGTGATGATGCGATCGACCTCGTTGTTTCGGATGTTGTCATGCCAGGCGGGATCAGCGGCATCGAACTCGCGCGACGTTTGCGGGAGCGCCGTCCCAGCCTCCCGGTCTTGTTGGTGAGCGGCTACAGTCAATACGCGCCGGAAATCTTGGAAGAGGGATTTATCCTCGTCGAAAAGCCCTATAGCCGCGATGCATTGATGCGGGCGATCCAAACGGCGCAGGAGAGCACGATGAAATTCGTGCCGGGCGCCAGCCGACAGCACCCCCGTCCCAATCGGCTCTCGTCTGGGTTGATTTACGCGATCCGGCGGTGGTGGAGCCGAGGGGGATCGAACCCCTGACCTTCGCATTGCGAACGCGACGCTCTCCCAGCTGAGCTACGGCCCCATCGCGTCTTATTACCCCTCCTCGGAGCGCCGCGGACTATGGTGAGCGGCTCCCCGCATGTCAAGCGTGGCTCCGGTGCGCCTTGCCTTGCGGACCCCGTCCGCTGACGTTACGGTCACCACGCCACTTGCCGCCAAGGTTCCCGCGCAGATGTATGCCCTCGTACACCTCGTAAGCACGGTGATCTCGATCTATATCTGGCTGCTGATTGCCCAGGCGGTGCTGAGCTGGCTCGTGGCTTTCGGCGTCGTTAACCGCTACAACCGCGCCGTCGCCACGATCGGGGATTTTTTGTGGCGGATTACGGAGCCCGTGCTCCGGCCGATCCGGCGTGTTCTCCCGGATCTCGGTGGAATCGACATCTCGCCAGTGGTCTTGATCCTGATCCTGTGGTTTGCGCGCGACCTGATGTTCGAATACCTTGTCTGATGGACCATTGATAGTTGCGGGGGATGGCGTGCGGGTGATGGTCCGTCTGTCGCCGCAGGCCAGCGCCGAGCGTCTGATCGGAATTGCCATTTCGGCCGACGGCCGCCGCGTGCTGAAGGCGTCCGTAACCGCTCCCGCCCGGGACGGGCGCGCCAACGAGGCGCTCCTTCAGTTGCTGGCCCGCGCTTGGCACCTTCCGCGCCGCGATCTCTCGATCGTCGCCGGGTCGGCCAGCCGCAGCAAGGCAGTGCGATTGGCCGGCGACCCGCAGCAGCTGATCGATAAAATCGCTCCCGAGATCCATCGCCTGCCTGGCTGGTGAGGCGGCGGCCATGCCCCAGGGTCTCCTATCGCTGGCTTTCGCCGGGCTCGCTTTCTGCGGCAGTCATATTCTGTTGTCGAGCACGGGCTTGCGCGGCTCGTTGCGCGATCAGCTTGGCGAACGTGGTTTTCTCGCCGTTTATTCGCTCACCGCCTTGGTCACCTTCGCCTGGTTTCTGGTAGCCTATGCGCATGCGCCAACCATAATTCTCTGGGAGCGTCGGGAATGGACGGCCCTCGTCTCGGTGGTGGTCATGCCGTTCGCGGCAATCCTGCTGATCGCCGGATATACCACCGCCAACCCGACCGCCGTCGGAATGGAGCGCATGGCGAGAGCAAACGACCCGGCGCCGGGCATCTTGCGGGTGACGCGGCATCCGGTGATGTGGGCGATCGGCCTTTGGGCGGTCAGCCACCTCATCGCCAATGGCGATCTGCGCTCGCTGATATTCTTTGGGGCATTTGCCGGGTTATCGCTCGGCGGGACCGTGCTGATCGACCGCAAGAAGCAGCTCGCCCTCGGCAGCAACTGGCCGCGACTCGCCGAAGTCACCTCAAACCTGCCCTTTGCCGCCCTGATCGCCGGACGCACAGGGCTGCGCTGGCGCGAGATCGGCTTGTTGCGCATCGCTGCCGGCCTCCTGCTCTATGCGGTCCTCTATCGCGCGCATGGGATAATCGCCGGCCTGCCGGTGGTGATACCCTAGCCCTCGTCGGGGCCGGCAGCTGACCATGGCTCCAGACCTGGCACTGTCCGAGGGAACGCACTAAAACAACCGCCGTTCTCGTGGTGATCCAAGAACGCTATAGTGAATCAGAGGTTTTGATCCGCGTGACGCCAGATCGACTCCTATGACCGTCGGTTCATACAAGCACGTTGACTTGCTCTACGCGCTTTTTCTCGGTCGGCTTCCAGAGAACAACTTTGTTCGCGAGGAGAATATCGACCGGCCGGTGGTCGATATCGCGAAAGCCATGATCGGCGGCGAAGAATTTGGGCAGTCCGTTATGGAGCGTTTTGTGCTTCACAAGCAACTGCCCCATCGTGACCTGCCGCTGAAATTATTGCCGGAGGCGTTGCAGCTGATCGCGGAGGCTGGGCTCGCGCCACCACGACCCGGGATGTCGGTCGCAGATTGGCAGACGGTTCTCGGATACGTGCTCTCAGCGATGCCATGTCGGGGTTTTCTCGAGGCGATGCATGGAGAGCCCGGACGGCGGTTCCTCGAGCAGCTCGCTGGTCATGGTTCGAGGGAGAGGCCGGATGCGACCGGCTCCGCCGCTGCAGCGGACGAGCGGCCAGCCCCGTGCGAGCCGGACATCGTGTCGGGCGGCGAAATTATCGCCCACACAATCTGCCGGGGCTGGATAATCGACCGGAACAATGTTGATGCAGTCCTGCACGTCAGACTCCGGCTTAACGGCGGTACCGCAAAGATCGTGGCGGCCGACGAGTTTCGCCGCGACGTTCAGGAACGCTACGGGGGCGGGGGGCGCGCTGGGTTCACCATTCACCTCGATCAATTGTCGGACGCCCCGTATCTCAGCCGCGGTACGGTCCAGGTTGAGGAACTCAGCCGAGGCACAATCGTGCTGCCCGGGCAGATCGTTGAATTCAGCCCATTCCCGGCAATGCGAATCGAAGCCGAACTGCGCGAAGCATTGAGCCGAGTTCGCGACTGCCTCGACCGCCTGCAATCCCGGGCTTTCCGGGAATCGAGTGATCGATCACGCAAATTCATCCGAGCGGTACGGCAGCTGCGCACGCGCGTCGCCAAGCCGAAGCCGGCGCGCGCTGACGACGAGCTGACTAAGCTGCTTGGCGCGCTGAATGGACTGGAGCAGCAGCTGCCCAAACTCGAACGCGGACAGGACTGGGCCTTGCCCTATTACAGCACGGTGCGTCTGCTTGTGGAAATGGTTGTGCCGCCGCCAGCCACCCCCGACCCGGCCAGCTTTTCCCTCATTATCGTCGACGACGGGCGAGTACCAAAGGCCGCCAAGGACACCCTCGCTTCGGTGCTGGCGCAAACGCACGGACCTTGTGAAGTTTGTCTTCTTTCAGGTTCGGAGAACCCGATAGAGCCGTCATCGGCTCAGGAAAAAGTGGAGATCCTCGGCCTCGCACCCGACCAGCCGGCCAACGCGGCAGTGAACGGTTTAGCGGCGCGGCTGACCGGCTCGCATCTCTTGGTGCTTGATGCGGGTGTGACTCTGGCGCCGGAAGCGCTCGCCTGGCTAGCGGCGGCCATCAAGAATACGAACGCACCGATTATTTACACTGACGCCGAGGCCGCGCGGCAGGCTCGGGCTGGAACGGGTCGCCTTGAACCCCAGTTTCGGCCCGCCTTCGATTATGACCTGTTGCTGCAACGGAACTATATCGGCGACACATTCTGCGTTGAGCGACAAGCCTATACGATCCTCGGTGGCTTGAGTGTCGATCCGGCTCTCGATGCGCACCACGATCTGCTATTGCGGGCTCACGCACGCTTTGGTCGAAGCGGTTTCTTACATCTGCCGTTGCCGCTCGTGCGCGACGCGACCTTTCCTTCCGCGGCCGACGCTGTACCAGTCAGGAACGATGACCCCGTCCGGCGCACCGTGCAATGCTATCTCGACCAAATCGGCAGTGGCGCGCGGCCGCTCGCCCATGACGACGCATATGGCCGGCCGGTGCCGAATGCCCTCCAAATCGACTGGCCGGAGGATGCTGAGTGTGGTCTATCCGTGATCGTCCCGACGCGCGACAGTGCTGATATGGTATTCGCCCTGATTTCAAGCCTGCGCCGCCATGCCGCCGCCTGGGATCGCATTGAAATCATTGTCGTTGTTAATGGAAAACCAGAATCTTGGTCGCGCGCAGCTTTTGCCGAAATTGAAAATACGTTCAGCCGGGTACGCGTGGTCTATCATGCGGTCGATTTTAATTGGGCCGAGATCAATAATTATGCGGTGCAGGAGCACGCCAACGGAGCGTTGCTGCTGTTTATGAATGACGACATGATCTGTTTGACCCGCAACTGGGACCAACGGGTGCGAAGTCAGCTCGCGCGGGACGAAATTGGTGTGACCGGCGGGCGGTTACTCTATCCTAACGGCGCAATCCAACATGCCGGGATCGCCTTTGGGAAAGGGGCCGTGACGGCGCATGAGGCGATGGGCGACGAGGCTGGCGACGGCCTCTATCTCGACCGTACGCTTTTGGTCCATGAGGTAGGTGCGGTAACTGGGGCGCTATTCGGCTGCCGCCGTAGCCTGTTCGACAGCTTGGGTGGCTTTGACGCGCAGCGCTATGCGGTCACATCGAGCGATGCGGATTTTTGCGTCCGCACGCGTCTGGCCAATAAAGCTGTGATTTATGATCCCTTTCTGACCTGGATCCATTATGAGTCCGTGTCTCGCGGCTTCGACGCTCACAATCACAAACGGCAATGGCGTGCTGACGCCGAGCATGAGCAGTGGCGCTCGCGTTTTTCCAAAACCGATCTCGTGGATTTGAGCGTCAACCCGCACCTCTCACGGTCGAGGCGCCCGTTCGAAACCTTTCATCGACTGGATCGAAAAGAAGTCGAGCTTTGGCTTGCGGCACAACTCGCGCGTCAGCGGCATGGGGCAGGCAAGGCTTAACCCGTGACTGGCCGACTTGGAGTGCCGGCCTCGGCCGAGCCCTCGGCACCAGACTGGATCTAGCGGCCGCCAACGCGGCGGTGCCATCTTCTCCACCACCGGCCACTCCCGTCCCTTGCTGAACCTTTCCGCTCTGCCTCCGTCGGGTTCGCGAGACGCCAGGGCGGCGGCGCGATCTTCTCCAGCACCAGCTCGATCTCGTAGGAACCGCCAGGGTGCTGGTGCGGAGGGATTGCGTAATCATAGCCGAGGTCGTTGTCGATCAAATGACGGACGCGGTAGCTGTTCGGCTCCAGCGCCGCTTCTATGTCGGCCATCAGCGTCGCGGGTGTGTAAAATCGACGATGATCGCGATTCCACTGCGAAGGAAGCGCGAGTCTTTTCTCATAAAGATATTGGTGCGGAACGCAGATAACGAGAAAGCCGCCGATTTTAAGAACGCGAAACCATTCGCGGATGGCGGCATGCGCGTCATCGACGTGCTCGAGGCAATGGCTCGAGAAGACCGCATCCTGTGAACCGCTGGCAAACGGCAGCGTTTCTCCGTCATACCCAGGATAATCGAAATCAACGCCGATCGCTTGCGGCACAATCGGCAGAACATCACCCTCGTACCCCTTATAACCGATATCCAGGATCGCGCCTCCGGACAGGTACTTGTCGATAAATCCGTTTTGGATTTTGACGGCGTAGGTCTTGCGGGCTTCGGTTCCGACACGACGACCGGGATCTGCTGTAGAAATATGCACATCTTCGGTCACGGCTCCCGGCCCCTATACCCGCGCGGCCAGAACGTCGACCCTGCCCGATGCAACACCCCTGGAGAGCATGACGCGGGCATGTTGCAAAACCACCTCCGGCTCGATCAAGGACATGCAAAGATGATCGTTTGGGCATAGTTCCAATTTTTCGTACCCGCAAGGCGAGCAGGAGACCAGCGCGGTTATCGTCCGAACAGTTTGGCCGCGCGGTCCCCATTCCTGCGGCTGATGGCTTCCCGAATAAATGGCGAGCGTCGGCCTGCCGCAAGCGGCAGCAAGATGGGCGACCCCGGAATTATTTGCGA
>JBJMQW010000214.1:0-15702 GCA_045802495.1 Allostellaceae bacterium
CCCGCTGCCTGTTCGAACGCCGCCACCTCGGCGCCATCGAAAAACCCCCGCCCGTCAACCCGAGCCGCCGTCAATGCCCAAACTCCGAACATCAGCTGAGCTTCAGCTATGCCTGAGTTTCCCCGGACAGCCCTGCGCAATGCGGGAGAGGGCGAACCCAGCCCGAAAGGGCTGGGTGGGTGAGGGCCCACGGCTCTTACCACGCTCCCCCTCACCCGCCTCGCAGTACTCGGCACCCTCTCCCGCAATACGCAGGGCTGTCCGGGGAATAAGAGACGGTTGAGAAATCGGTCACAGACCCAACCAGGTCGCGTCATGGCCGTGCTAGACACGGCCATCCACGTCTTCCGACCGCGGACTGGCCTTCGTGGATGGCCGGATCAAATCCGGCCATGACAGTCTTAAATTGTATTGGAAACCGAAGATAACCTTTACGATTATGCAACAATTTTCCCCAGACAGCCCCACGCAGCGCGCGAGAGGGGCAATTTCTTGCATTCTCAATACGAGCGCTCAGCGGATTGGGTCACGCGCCCTCACTCGCCGGGTTCGCGAATGCCGGCGGAACGCAAGGCAGGGTGACGGAAGCGCCAGCGCCGTTGGCCCCACAGCCGGAAGCGGTCGAGATAGAGATAGATGACCGGCGTCGTGTAGAGGGTTAGGAGCTGGCTCACGATCAGCCCGCCAACGACCGAGATCCCCAGCGGGCGCCGCAATTCCGAGCCTTCACCAAACCCGATTGCCAGCGGCAACGCCCCAAGCATCGCCGCCAGGGTTGTCATCATGATCGGCCGAAACCGTTTGAGGCATGCCTCGTAGATCGCGTCGCGCGGGCTCAAGCCGAGCCTGCGTTCGGCGTCGAGCGCGAAGTCGATCATTATGATGGCATTCTTCTTGACGATCCCGATCAGCAATACGACGCCGATCAGCGCTACGATGCTGAATTCGGTATCCGTGGCGATCAGCGCGAGGACAGCCCCTGCCCCCGCGGAGGGCAAAGTGGAAAGAATCGTGATCGGGTGGATGTAGCTCTCATACAGCACGCCGAGCACGATATAAACGGCAAGCAGCGCGGCGGCGATCAGGTACGGTTGGTTTGCGAGCGAGTCCCGAAAGACCTTGGTGGCGCCCTCAAATCCGCCTCGGATCGAGGCTGGCATACCAAGCTGGCCGACCTTATTGTCGATCGCCGCTGTTGCTTCGCCGAGAGACACGTTTGGCGCGAGATTGAACGAAATTGTCGCCGCGACAAACAGATTGCGGTGATCAACCGAGAGCGGCGTCTTCCCGGTGCCGAAATGGGCAAACGCGGAGAGCGGAACCATGGTTTCCGGAGAGGTGCTGACCGCAGTGCCAGTCGAGGTGGAGCGCCGGCCGGGGTTGGCGATGGCATTATTGGCCTGATTGCGAGCCCGATCTCCGGCAATCCGGGCGGTCGCCGCGGCCCTGCTGTCGCTGTGCTGCCCCGGTTCTTTGGCAAGCACCGTGCCGTCCAGCGGCTGGGTGGCTTGGGTGCCGCTGACCGGCCCCCCGCCGGTGCTGACATGGATCTGGCTCAAAACTTCGGGGCTTTGCCAGAACTCGGGCGCCACTTCCATTATGACGTGGTACTGGTTCCTTGCCGCATAAATGGTGGATACCTGCCGCTGGCCGAAGGCATCGTAGAGGGTGTTGTCGATCTGACCGACGGTGAGACCGAGCCGCGCCGCGGTGCTGCGGTCGATGATGAGCTCGGCTTCGAGCCCCTTTTGCTGCTGGTCGAGATAGACATCTTCCAGGGCCGGCACTTCTCGCAACGCCGCTTCGACTTTGGTGGCCCAGTACGAAATTTCGTCAACGTCGTCGCCCCGCAGAATGTATTGGAATTGGCTCCAATGCGCGCCGATCGACAATTCCGGCCATGCCGTAAACCAGTGTCCCGCGACCGAAACCTCGCGGAGCTTCTGGCGCCAGCTGTTCATCACCTGCTCGGCCGATACATTGCGCTCGGCCAGCGGTTTTAAGGCGGCAAAAATAAAGCAAGTGTTCGTCTGGCTGCCCCCGGTAGAGCCGCTGATGCTCTCGACCGCCGGGTCCTGCCGCAGTAGTTCCAGAGCCTGGGTCATTTTCTGCTGCATGAGCTGGAACGAGGTGCTTTGGTCAGCGGACAGCCCGCCCATAATCAAGCCGTTGTCCTGCTGCGGAACAAATCCTTTGGGGATGATGACAAATAAGTAAATAGTGGAGCCCAGCGTCGCAAACAGGCTCAACATGACGACCGCCGGCCATTGCAACGCCCGACGCAAAGTACGGTCGTAAAGGTTCAGCCCGGTGTCGAAGAGTCGCTCGCCCGCCCGGTACAGTCGCCCGCGCGCATGTTTGTTCTGGTCGGCGAGCAGATAGGCGCACATCATCGGCGTCACTGTCAGCGAAACGACCAGCGAGATCATAATCGCCGCCGACAAGGTCATCGCGAACTCGCGAAACAAACGCCCGATCAGGCCTCCCATTAGTAAAATCGGTACAAAGACAGCGATCAAGGACAGGCTCATCGAAAGGACGGTGAAGCCGACCTCGCGGGCGCCTTGCACAGCAGCCTGCATCCGCGACATTCCGCCTTCGATATGGCGCGTTACGTTTTCCAATACGACAACTGCATCGTCGACGACCAATCCTGTCGAGATCGTCAGAGCCATCAGCGACAGATTGTTGAGACTGTAGCCCAGAAGATACATCACCCCGAAAGTGCCGATCAGCGAGACCGGCACGGCGACGCTCGGGATGAGGGCCGCACCCAGCTTACGCAGGAACACGAAGACAACGAGTATGACGAGACCAATCGCTATGATCAGGGTCCGCTGGACATCGTGCAGCGATGCCTTGATCGTTTTCGTGCGGTCCATCGTTAGATGGATATTGATCGCACCGGGGATCGACGCTTTGAGCTGCGGCAAGACGGCCTTGACGCGCGCGATAGTCTCGATGACGTTGGCGGCCGGCTGCCGGTAGAGAACCACCAAAACCGCGGGCTTGCCATTCGAAAGCCCGAGATTGCGAAGATTTTCCACCGAATCACGTATATCCGCGACGTCGGTCAACCGCACCGGCGCGCCCTTCCGATAGGCGATCACCAGCGGCCGGTAATCTGCTGCACGGCTCGCCTGATCGTTGGCGTAGATCTGATACCGGTGCTCCCCATCTTCGATCGCGCCCTTCGGACTGTGGGCGTTTGCAGAGGCCAGCGCCGCGCGCACGTCTTCAAATCCGATGCCGTATTTGAACAGCGCCGATGGGTTGAGCTCTACTCGCACCGCCGGTAGCGAACTCCCACTGATCCCGACCTGCCCGATGCCGTCGATCCTTGACAGCGCCTGCTGCATTACCGTCGACGCCGCATCGTAGATCTGCCCGCGCGTCAGCGTGTCGGAAGTCAGCGCCAGGATGGCGATCGGCGAAGCGGTCGGGTTGACCTTGCGGTAGGTCGGGTTCTGGCGCAGGCTGGCCGGCAGATCGGCGCGCGCGGCGTTGATCGCGGCCTGCACATCCCGCGCGGCGCCGTCGATGTCTCGATCAAGGTTGAATTGCAGAGTGATGCGGGTCTGACCAACCGTGCTCTCGGACGCCATTTCGCTGACATCGGCGATGACCCCGAGATGGCGTTCCAGCGGTGTCGCCACACTCGCTGCCATTACGTTGGGGCTTGCGCCCGGCATCGCCGCAAACACCGTGATCGTCGGGAAATCGATCTGCGGCAGCGGCGCCACCGGCAGTTTGAGATAGGCAAAAAAACCGGCAAGAACCAGGCCAAGGATCAGCAGCGTCGTCGCCACCGGCCGCTTGATACACAGGCTCCCCAAGCTCAATTTCGAGCGCCTAGGCCGGCCGCGCGCCTGCCGAACCTATCGAAGCGGCGGCAGGTGCCTGGTGTCGTGACATGTCAGCAGATGCCGAAACTGAGGCAGCCACCACTGGAGCCCGGCTGCCTTTGCCGCAGACTTTCATTCGCCAGGTTCGACGATGTGGCGCATCGGGAAACTCGGGTGGCGGGAGTGCCAGCGCCGTTGGCCCCACAGCCGGAAGCGGTCGAGATAGAGATAGATGACCGGAGTGGTGTAGAGGGTTAGAAGCTGGCTGACGATCAGCCCGCCGACGATCGAAATTCCCAGTGGGCGTCGCAATTCCGAGCCTTCACCAAACCCGATTGCCAGCGGCAACGCCCCAAGCATCGCCGCCAGGGTTGTCATCATGATCGGGCGGAACCGTTTGAGGCATGCCTCGTAAATCGCCTCGCGCGAGCTCAGACCGAGGCTGCGCTCGGCGTCGAGCGCAAAATCGATCATCATGATCGCGTTCTTCTTGACGATGCCGATCAGCAGGATCACGCCGATCAACGCCATAATGCTGAATTCGGTGTTGGTGGCGATCATCGCGAGCACTGCGCCGGCGCCTGCCGAAGGCAATGTCGAGAGAATGGTGATCGGATGAACATAGCTCTCGTACAGTATACCGAGAACAACGTAGACAGAGAGCAATGCTGCCGCGATCAGGAAAGGCTCGTTGGCGATCGATTGCTGAAACACCCTCGCGGTGCCTTGAAAGGCGCCGTGAATCGACGCCGGCACGCCGAGGCGCACCATGCTGTCTTCGATCGCCGCGGTCGCCTCACCGAGTGAGACCCCCGGCGCGAGATTGAACGAGATCGTCGAAGCGACAAAAAGGTTTTGGTGATTGACGGCGAGCGGGGTATTGCCGGGACCGAAATGTGCAAATGCGGATAGCGGAACCATCGTCTCTTGGAAGGTGCTGACGGCAGCCCCTGTCGATGTGCCGCTGCGGCCCGTATTGGCGAGCGCATTGTTGGCGGCATTGCGGGCGGAATTGCCGGCGATCTGGGTGGTTGTCGTGGCGGCGGCGCCGCTGTTCTTCGGTGGCACCTTGGCAAGCACAGTGCCGGCCAAAGGCTGCGTCGCTTGTGTGCCGCTGACCGCTCCGCCGCTGGTGCTGACATAGATCTGCTTCAGCATCTCCGGGTCCTGCCAGAACTCGGGCGCCACTTCCATCACCACATGGTATTGGTTCTGCGCGGCATAGATGGTCGACACTTGGCGCTGCCCGAAGGCGTCATAGAGCGTATTGTCGATCTGGCTGACCGTCAGCCCGAGCCGCGCCGCCGTGGCGCGGTCGATCACCAGCTCGGTTTCGAGCCCCTTTTGCTGCTGGTCGAGATTGACATCGGTCAGCTGCGGCAGTTTCTGTAGCGCGGCCTCGATCTTGGGCGCCCACTCATAGATATCTTCTGTGCTGTCGGACTGCAGAGTGTATTGGTATTCGGCATTGTTCACGCGGCCGCCAACCCGGATGTCGGCCGCCGACCGGAGGAAAAGCCGGGCCCCGGCGACCGCGTTCAGTTTTGGCCGCAGCCGGGCCATGATCTCCGGCCCCGATACCTTGCGCTCCGACAGCGGCTTCAATACGACAAAAATAAAGCCGGAATTGGTTTGACCGCCGCCAGTGAATCCGTTGACGGTCGCCACCGCTGCATCCTGACGCAAAATGTCGACAAACTGTGTCAGCTTCTGCTGCATTGACTGGAACGAGATGCTCTGGTCGGCTTGAATGCCGCCGATCAGCAACCCGTTGTCCTGCTGCGGAATGAAGCCTTTCGGCACGATCATGAACAGATAAATGGCAAAGCCCAGAGTCGCGACGAGACTCAACATGACAAGGGCCGGCCACTGCAGTGCCCGCCGCAAGGAGCGGTCGTAGAGCCTCAGCACCGCCTCGAAGACGCGTTCGCCGGTCCGGTACAACTGCCCGTGCGTGCCCTCGCCCCGGTTGGGCAGCAAATAGGCGCACATCATTGGCGTCGTCGTCAGCGAGACCACCAGCGAGATCATGATCGCGACCGACAAGGTCATCGCGAATTCGCGGAACAGCCGCCCGACAATGCCGCCCATCAGCAGGATCGGAATAAACACGGCAACGAGAGAAACGCTCATCGACAGCACGGTAAAGCTAACCTCGCGGGCGCCCTGCAAGGCAGCCTGCATCCGCGTCATTCCGGCTTCGATGTGTCGCGTCACGTTCTCCAGCACGACGATCGCATCGTCGACGACAAAACCGGTCGAGATCGTCAGCGCCATCAGCGAGAGGTTGTCGAGGCTGTAACCAAGTAGGTACATCGCGCCGAAAGTACCGATCAGCGAGACCGGAACCGCGACAGCCGGGATCAGGGTCGCGCGCAGATTGCGCAGAAACAGGAAGACGACGAGGATCACCAGGCCAATCGCGATCAGCAGGGTGCGCTCGACATCGTGCAGCGAGGTCCGGATCGTCGTCGTCCGGTCCATCGTCAGATCGACATTGATCGCGCTCGGGATCGAGGCTTCGAGCTGCGGCAGCAGTTCTTTCACCCGGTCGACGGTCTCGATGATGTTGGCGCCGGGCTGCCGGTAGAGAAATATCAGAACCGCCGGCTTGCCATTGGAAAGACCTTGGTTGCGCAGATTTTCCACCGAGTCGCGGATTTCGCCGATATCGGTCAGGCGCACCGGCGAGCCGTCGCGGTAGGCGATCACCAGAGGCCGGTAGTCGGCAGCGCGGTTGGCCTGGTCGTTGGTGTAGATCTGGAACCTGCGGTCACCGTCTTCGAGCGCGCCCTTCGGGCTGTGGGCATTGGCCGAAGCGAGCGCCGCGCGCACGTCTTCGAGGCCGATGCCGTATTTGAACAGTGCGAGCGGGTTCAGCTCGACCCGCACCGCTGGCAGCGAAGAGCCGCTGATGACGACCTGACCGATGCCGTCGATCTGCGACAGGGCCTGCTGCATGACCGTCGAGGCGGCGTCGTAGATCTGGCCGCGGGTCAAGGTGTCGGAGGTCATCGCCAGTATCGCGACTGGTGCGTCGGCGGGGTTGACCTTGCGATAGGTCGGGTTCTGGCGCAGGCTCGTCGGCAGGTCGGCGCGCGCCGCGTTGATCGCCGCCTGGACGTCTCGGGCGGCCCCATCAATGCTGCGGCTGAGCCCGAACTGCAATGTAATCCGGGTGGTGCCGACCGTGCTCTGCGACGTCATCTCGGTGACGTCGGCGATGATCCCGAGATGCCGTTCGAGCGGCGTGGCCACGGTCGCCGCCATCGTGTCAGGGCTCGCGCCAGGCATCGTCGCAAATACCGAGATGGTCGGGAAGTCGACCTGCGGCAGCGGCGCGACCGGCAGCTTCAGATAGGCGAAGAACCCGGCGAGAGCGATGCCGATCGTCAATAGCGTCGTGGCGACCGGCCGCCTGATGAACGGCTCCGAGGGATTCACCGGCTGCCTATAGCGTAACCGCGTTGTCGCTGACCCGCCGGCGCACCGCGCTCCCCAGCCGGTCGAAGGCAAGATAGATGACCGGCGTCGTAAACAACGTCAGAAGCTGGCTGACGATGAGCCCGCCAACAATGGTAACCCCCAGCGGATGCCGCAGTTCCGCCCCGGTTCCGGTCCCGAGCATCAACGGCAATGCGGCAAACAACGCCGCCATTGTCGTCATCAGGATTGGCCGGAAACGCAGCAAACAGGCCTGATAAATCGCCTCGCGAGGCGATTTGCCCTCGTTGCGCTCGGCATCGAGCGCAAAGTCGACCATCATGATCGCGTTCTTTTTGACGATGCCGATCAACAGGATTATGCCGATGATGGCGATGACGCTCAAATCGCTGCCGTCGATCATCAGCGCCAAGAGTGCACCGACCCCGGCGGAAGGCAATGTCGACAATATCGTGATCGGGTGGATGAAGCTCTCATAGAGCACGCCCAGTACAATATACATCGTGATAATGGCCGCGATGATCAGCATCAGCTCGTTGCCGAGCGCGGCCTGAAATGCCAGTGCTGCGCCCTGGAACACCGTGATCATGCTGGCCGGGATGCCGATCTCCTGCTCGGCACGCTTGATCGCATCGACCGCTTCGCCGAGCGAGGCGCCAGGCGCCAGATTGAACGACACCATGGTCGACGGAAACTGACCGAGATGATCGATCTGCAGCGGCGCCGTCTGCTCCTGCACCTGGGCTATCGCCGAAAGCGGCACCTGCCCGCCCGCCGCTGTCGACGACGGCAGGTAGATCGAGCCCAGGGAGCTCAGCGACTGCTGCATCTCCGGATCCGCTTCGAGAATGACCCGGTATTGGTTCGACTGCGTGAAAATAGTCGAGACGATGCGCTGGCCGTATGAATCGTAGAGCGCGTTGTCGACGGTCGCCGGAGTGATGCCAAAGCGCGCGGCGGTGGGACGGTCGATCAAGATGTAGGCGGACAGGCCGTTTTCCGCGAAGTTGCTGGTGACGTCCTCAAGCTGGGGAATCTGCTGTAATCGCTCCAGTAATTTCGGGACCCAGACCGCAAATTCGGCCGGGTTGGCGTCCTCGAGCACGAAATTGTATTGCGAGCGGCTGACCGTCGCATCGATCGTCAGATCCTGGACCGGCTGCATATAGAGGGCGATCCCGGCGACATCTCGCGTCTCGCGCGACAGCCGCCGGATCACATCGCTGGCGGAGGTACTGCGCTCGCGGCGCGGCTTCAGATTGATCAGAAAGCGCCCGGTGTTCGGGGTCGGGTTGGTTCCGTCGACGCCGATGAACGAAGACAGGCTGACGACATCGGGGTCTTTGAGGATGGCGTCCGCCAGGGCCCGCTGGCGCTGCGCCATCGCGGCAAAGGAAACCGACGGCGCCGCTTCCGAGATTCCCTGGATAAGCCCGGTGTCTTGAACCGGGAAAAAGCCCTTTGGGATGACGATATAAAGAAACACCGTCAGGGCGAGGGTGCCGACTGCGACCAACAAGGTCAGCGGCTGATGGTCGAGCACCCAGCGCAACAGGCTGCCGTAGCGGGCAATCAGCCCGTCGAACCACTCCTGGTTGCGGCGCGCCAGCGCGGACATTTCCGACCGGCGGCGGCGGCGCAGGATCTTGGCGCACATCATCGGCACCAAGGTCAACGCGACGACGGCCGAGATGATGATCGTGACCGCAAGGGTGATCGCAAACTCGCGGAACAGCCGTCCCACCACATCGGGCATGAACAGAAGCGGGATCAGCACCGCGATCAGCGATACCGTCAGCGATATGATCGTAAACCCGATCTGTTCCGATCCCTTCAACGCGGCCTGTAGCGGCGAGTCGCCGGCCTCGATATAGCGCGAGATGTTCTCGATCATGACGATGGCGTCGTCGACGACAAAACCGGTGGCGATCGTCAACGCCATCAGCGACAGGTTATTCAGGCTGAACCCGGCGAGATACATCACCGCCAAGGTGCCGACCAGCGACAGCGGCACCGAGAGGCTGGGGATCAGCGTCGCCGACGGACTGCGCAGAAACACAAATATGACCGCGACGACAAGCACGACGGCAAGGCCGAGTTCGAACTCGACATCAGCCACCGAGGCGCGGATCGTCGTTGTGCGGTCGGTCAGCACCTGGACATCGACGGCCGCGGGAAGCGCGGCCCTAAGCTGCGGCAGCAGCCGTTGGATACCGTCCACCACCTCGATGACGTTGGCGCCCGGCTGGCGCTGGATATTGAGGATGACCGCTTCCTCGGTGTTCACCCAGGCGGCCAATTTGGTGTTCTGGGCTGCTTCCTTCGCCTCGGCCACATCCGAAAGCTTTACCGGCGCGCCGTTGCGATAGGCGACCACCA
Organism: Allostellaceae bacterium; assembly: GCA_045802495.1. Lineage (GTDB taxonomy): Bacteria > Pseudomonadota > Alphaproteobacteria > ATCC43930 > CGMCC-115725 > AP-15. The sequence goes on from JBJMQW010000214.1 coordinate 9,669, forward strand.
GGTCGCTGTAGTCGGAGGCCTTTCGTATCTGATCATTGGCGTTGATCGTGTATGCTCGGCTCGGCCCGTCGAAATTGCCTTTGGGGATGTTGACATTGGCATTGGCGAGGGTCGTGCGCAGATCGTCGATGTTGAGACCGTAGGCGGCTAATTGGCGATTGTTCGCCTGGATGCGCACCGCCGGGCGATGTCCGCCGCTGACCGTAACGAGCCCGACTCCCGGCAGCTGAGAGATCTTCTGCGCGAGGCGGGTGTCGGCATAGTCCTCCACCTGGGTCAGCGGCATTGTCTTCGAGGTCAGCCCCAGGGTCAGGATCGGTGCGTCGGCCGGATTGACCTTCGCATAGATCGGCGGCGCCGGCAGGTCGGACGGCAGCAGATTGCCGGCCGCGTTGATCGCCGCTTGGACCTGCTGCTCGGCCGCGTCGAGATTGAGATCGAGGCTGAACTGCAGTGTGATCACCGACGCGCCGGCGGAGCTCGTAGAGGACATCTGGTTGAGCCCCGGCATCTGGCCGAACTGCACTTCGAGCGGCGCGGTTACCGACGAAACCATCACGTCGGGGCTGGCGCCCGGATAGAAGGTCTGGACCTGTATTGTCGGATAGTCGACCTCCGGCAGCGCCGAAAGCGGCAGAAACCGATACGCGAACATGCCCACCAGCATGATAGCCGCCATAAGCAGCGTCGTCGCGACCGGGCGCAGGATGAAAATTCGCGAGGGGCTCATCGCAGACTAGAAGCAGATTTCGACCAGGTTGGCGCTGTCATTGCGAGGAGCTCTTGTGCGACGATGCAATCTCGACCGATCGAGCGCCCGGCGGCCCGAGATTGCTTCGCTTTCGCTCGCAATGACGACTGAAGTCGATGGCGCAACCTGATCGGAATTTGCACTAGAAAGAAAGAGGGTGGTTCGTGACGGCGGATAATATTGAATGCTTCCCCAGCGCAAGCTGGGGTCCACCTTTCGGCCGCAGGAGCGGCGGATAGATGGGTCCCGGCTTTCCCCACGGATCCAGTCCGTGGGCTGAAGGCCCACGGGACAGCGGACGCCAACGGGTTCATGCCCTGGGGTCGGCAAGGTCGGGGGCGAACTAACAGGCATCACCCTCGCCCGCCTCGCCGCGCTCGGCACCCCGCACCGGCAGGCTCACGGGGCGCTCCGGCGGTGCCCGCGACCTTGTCCTTGCTGCTGGTTCTGCGGCTGGGCCGGCGACTGACCGCTTGGAACGACGGCCGCATCGCCGGCTGCTTGGTTGGGGGATACCGTCACCTTGCCGCCGTCGCGCAGCCGGTCGGTCCCGTCGATGACGACGCTCTCGCCGGGCTGAAGACCGGAGAGGATCGCGATCTGGTGACCGTTCGTCGGCCCGAGCTTCACCTTTTGCACCGCCACGGTGCGGTCGGGTTTGACGACATACACAAAGGTGCCGGGCGCCCCGCGCTGGATCGCCGAACTAGGCACGATGTCGGTGTCGTGCAACGTGTTGACGAGGAGCTTGATATTGACGAACTGGTTGGGGAACAGGATCTCCTGCTCGTTGTCGAATGTCGCGCGCAGTTTAACGGTGCCGGTCGTGGTATCGATCTGATTGTCAACCGTGTCCAATTTCCCCGTGGCCAGCTCGGTCGTGCCGGTACGGTCGTAAGCCGTGACCGGCAGGACCGCGCCGGCGCGCACCCGCTTCATCACCTCGGGCAACTTGTCCTCTGGCACTGTGAAAATGACCGAGATCGGCTGCAGCTGGGTGACCACGACGATGCCGTTCGGGTCGCTGGTTTGAACGTAGTTGCCGGCATCGACCTGCCGTAATCCGACCCGTCCGGTCACCGGCGAGACGATTCGGCAATAGGTCAGATTGAGCTTTTGCGCGTCAATCTGCGCCTGATCGGCCTGCACCGTCGCCTGGTATTGAGCAACGAGCGAGATCTGCGTATCGCGGGTCTGCTTGGCGATCGAATTTTGCGCGACCAGGGTGTTGTAGCGCTGCAGGTCCAGTTGGGCATTCTTCAACAGCGCCTGGTCCTTGGCCAGCTGGGCCTGGGCCTGCTCGAGCGCGACCTGGTAGGGGCGCGGATCGATCTGGGCGAGAAACTCGCCCTGGGTAACCATCTGGCCTTCTTTGAAGGCGACCTGCGTCAAGTAGCCACTGATCTGAGTCTTGACGGTGACCATAGCCAGAGGCGTGACCGTGCCCAGCTGGTTCAGCGCGACCGGCATATCGCCCTTCTCGACCGCTGCCGCGACGACCGGCACGGGGGCCCCGGGCGGGGAGCGGCCGGCGTTCTTCGGCTGCTCTACCGTCCGGGGGAAATACCAGACCGCCGCACCAACGACTGCGATGATCAGCAAAAACCAAAGGAAGGGCCGTATCCTCGAGCGCCGCGTCGGCGTCGCGTCGATCTCAGTCGGTGGCGCCGGATGAACGACATCGTCATCCACTCTAACGACATCGTCGTCCACTTTTAAGCGTGCCCGGGGCGGAAGGATTTCGGTGCGCTGATCGTCCATGGTTGTCTACGGTTGCCGCGGCCTGAAGTCGGAATTAAGGCGCAAGCTCTACCAGTATTTTGCTTGCGCGTCGTGCTTGCCCTGAACCATCGCCCCTCTACATTGCCGATAGTGGGGCGAGCATTAGCCGATTATAGGCGGCGCAGCTGACAGATATCCCGGTCGAGGAAGCCTCTTCCGTCCGGGCGCGGCATCATTTCAAATGGCCAACCCTGCGGCCTGAGCACAAGGTGGGGCGATGACGACAAATCTTCTCAGCGGCGGTCAGCTGGTGGTTGCCGCGTTGCGCGCCCATCGTGTCGATATGGCGTTCAGCGTTGCCGGCGAGAGCTATCTCGAGGTGCTCGACGCCTTGTTCGATGCGCCCGAGATTCGGCTCGTAACCTGCCGGCAGGAAGGCGGCGCCGCTTTCATGGCGGAAGCTTACGGCAAGCTGACCGGCAAGCCGGGGGTGCTTCTGGTGACCCGCGGGCCGGGCGCCTGCAATGCGTCTATCGGCATCCACACGGCATTTCAAGATTCGACACCCATGGTCGTGCTGGTCGGCCAGGTCGCGCGCCAGCAGATCGACCGTGAGGCTTTTCAGGAGGTTGATTTCCGCAAGATGTTCGCGCCGCTTGCAAAATGGGTGGCGCAGATCGACATGGCCGAGCGCGTCCCGGAGCTGGTCAACCAGGCATTCCAGGTGGCGACTTCCGGCCGTCCCGGGCCGGTAGTTCTGGCGCTGCCGGAAGACATGCTGCGCGACCGCCGCGCGGCCACGGTCGTCGGCCCGTACCGCGCCGTGCGCGCTCATCCCGGAGCCGCGGATCTCGACGAAATGCGCCGGCTTCTGGCGGCGGCGGAGCGGCCGATGATGCTGGTCGGCGGCAGCGGCTGGACCGATCAAGCCTGCCGCGACGTCGCTCGGTTTGCCGAAAAGAACGATTTGCCGGTCTGCTGCTCGTTTCGCCGCCAGGATATCGTCGACAACCGCTCGCCGTCGTTTGTCGGAGATCTCGGCACCGGCGCCAGCCCGTCATTGGTTGCTCGGCTCAAGGAAGCCGATCTGCTGCTCGCCGTCGGCGCGCGCATCGGCGAAATTACCTCGCAATCCTATTCCCTGATGGGAATCCCGGACCCGGGAAAGGTGCTGATCCACGTCCACGCCGCGGCCGAGGAGCTGGGACGGGTGTTTCGCCCTATCCTGCCGATTCAATCCGGCATGCCCGAATTCGCCGCGGCCGCGGCGGCGCTGGAGCCGGTGCCGGCGCTACGCTGGTCGAGCTGGCGCGCCGCAGCGCGGACCGATTACGAGGAAGCGCTCGTCCCGAGTGCCGCCGGGGGCGTGCTGGATCTCGGCAAGCTGATGGCCTGGCTGCGCGACCATCTGCCCGACGACGCGATCGTCACCAGCGATGCCGGGAATTTCAGCGGCTGGCCGAACCGGTTTTTGCAATATCGCCGTCCCGGCCGCCAGCTCGGCCCGACCAGCGGGGCGATGGGCTATGGCGTCCCGGCGGCGGTCGCGGCCAAGCTTCTGCATCCCGAACGGCTGGTCGTCGGCTTTTGCGGCGACGGCGGCTTTATGATGACCGGACAAGAACTCGCAACCTCTATGCTCGAGGGAGTCGGACCGATTATTTTGGTCTTTAACAACGGGATGTACGGCACGATACGAATGCATCAGGAGCGCCGCTTCCCGGGCCGGGTCATCGGGACGGAATTGAGAAACCCCGATCTCCTCGCGCTGGCGCAGGCTTACGGAGCGTTCGGCGCCTCGGTCAGCCGCACCGAAGAGTTTGCCTCGGTCTTCGAGGAGGCCAGCAGCCGGAAAGGCGCAGCGATTATCGAGCTCAAGATCGACCCAGAGATGATCACGACGCGCACGACACTGTCCGAGATCCGCCGCCAAGCCGAGGCAAGGCGGGCGGAGCCGTAAAGAATGGCGGAGATCGCCCGGCAACACTGGTCAGCCGAACGCTATGCCGAGACCGCACATTTCGTTCCGGCTCTCGGCGCGCCGGTGCTCAAGCTGCTTGCTCCCGCGAGCGGTGAGCGCATTCTCGATCTCGGGTGCGGCGACGGGGTATTGACCGAAAAAATCGTTGCGGCCGGCGCGACCGTGGTCGCGGTGGATGCCGGCCCCGACATGGTCGCCGCGGCCCGGGCGCGCGGCCTCGACGCGCGGGTCGTCGATGGCCAAAAGCTGCCCTTCGCCGGAGAGTTCGATGCGGTGTTTTCGAATGCCGCACTGCACTGGATGCGCGATCAGGAAGCTGTACTCCGTAGCGTCCGCCGCGCCCTGAAACCGCGCGGCCGGTTCATCGCGGAAATGGGGGGTCACAACAACACCGCCGCCATCATCGTCGCGCTGAGCGCGGTGCTCGCCGATTACGGGCTGGACGCGCACCGCCTGAGCCCGTGGCACTTTCCCTCTGCCGCCGCCTACCGGCAAAAGCTCGAAGGCGCCGGGTTTGTCGTCGATGAAATGGTCACCATCCCGCGACCGACAGTATTGCCGACCGGCATTGCGGATTGGCTCGACACCTTTGCAGAAGATTTTCTCGGTGCCGTTCCCGAACGGCAACGGCCGTTGGCGCGCGACGCGGTCGTCCAATTGCTGCGGCCTGTCCTGATGGACGAGACCGGCACCTGGATTGCCGATTACGTCAGGCTGCGCTTCCGCGCCACCCGCGCCGATTAAAAAGCGGAACCCGCCCGTTTCGGCGCCCCATCGGCGAACCGGTCGAGCAACAACGCTGCCGCCCTCGCCTCGGCCGCGCGCTTCGAGGAGGCTGTGGCCGTGGCCGGATCATGACCCGCCACACTTGCCGCCACAGTGAACTGCCGTGCATGGTGGGGTCCGCTCGTGCCGACGAGCTCGTAGCTGGGGAGCGGCATCCCGCGCGCTTGCGCCCATTCCTGCAGCGCCGTCTTAGGATCGCGCGGCGGCTCTTCCATCTCGTCGACCAACGGTTCCCAGAACCGGCGGATGAAGGCCGCCGCCGCCTCGAGACCGCCGTCGAGGTAAATCGCCGCGATCAGGGCCTCACAGACATCCGCGAGAATCCCGGGATTGGCGGCGGCACCCGCCGTCGCTTCGGCACGCGACAGGACCAGATGGGCGCCGAGCCCGATCGCATTGGCAACCCGGGCCAGCGTCTCGCCGCAGACAAGATGGGTCAGGCGCCGCGTCAGATACCCCTCGGGCTCGACCTCGAACCGCCGCCATAGAAGATCGGCGATGACCAAGCCAAGCACCCGGTCGCCGAGAAATTCGAGCCGCTCATAGCCTCGCTGAAAGGATTTCCGGCGGCGGGAACCGCGTGAAGGCTCCGTGCCGAGTGCGCTCGGATGTGTAAGGGCCTCGTCGAGAAGTTCGGAGCGGGCGAAGCGATAGCCGATGACCGGCCCCAAATCTTTAGAAGGCAAAGGCTTCCTTACGGGTGACGTCAAAAGGTTGTGTCAGCAGGAGAGGGGAGCTGACGCCGTCGTTGCGGTTTGCGTGATTGAAGATTGCGAACAGGATGCGATCCATCG
>JBJMQW010000215.1:0-12359 GCA_045802495.1 Allostellaceae bacterium
GTCGGGTTCTTCTTGCCGGAGTGCCGGATCACGCGGTCGCGGAAGCCTTGAAAGGATAATTCGGCCAGTTCTTCGTCGCTGAACGGCTCATCGAGCGGCTTTTTCGCAAAGTCATAATTCAGCACTTCGGAGAGTAGAACCGTCGTTCGTGAAGAATCGCACGCGCGTTGAGGCGCCTGGCGAAACGCAGCGAGCGAAGTAATCGATTTTGCAGGAAATGGCAGGAGAAGGGGCGGATTTCCTGCGATTTGAGATTCCCGTTTAACGCGATTTGTGCGATTGGGTGGTGGGTCATCGACGTTGGGGGACGCGGTGGCGAGACCACGGGACGATCGTCAAAAAGATCTGTTATGGCCGGCTCTGGAAGAGATCATCGATCTGGGGCATCCGCTGGTGCGGTTGGCCCGCGAGATTGATTGGGGGTTTCTCGATCGGTGCTTTGCCAGCGTCTGCACGCCCGGTCCGGGCCAACCTGGCCTGCCGACCCGGCTGGTAGCGGGGCTGTTCATCCTGAAGCACATGCACAATCTTTCGGACGAGGTGCTGTGCGCGCGCTGGCTGGAGAACCCGTATTACCAATTCTTCTGCGGCGAGCTGAGCTTCTGCCACCGGCTGCCGTTCGACCGCTCGTCACTGACGCATTGGCGCCAGCGCCTGGGCGAGGAACAGCTGATGGCGCTGATCCAGGAGAGCCTGTCGGTGGCGCACAAGACCGGCGCGCTGGCGACCCGCGATCTCGAACGGGTCGTGGTCGACACCACGGTGCAGCCGAAAGCGATCGCGCATCCGACCGACGCGCGGCTGTGTCATCGCGCACTGGAAAAACTGGTCGATCTCGCGCGGCGCCACCAGGTGCCGTTACGGCAGAGCTACCGGCGCGTCGCCAAGCGCGCCGCGCTCATGGTCGGGCGCTACACGCATGCACACCAGTTCAAGCGGGCGCGGCGCGCGCTCAAGTTCCTGCGCATCCGGCTCGGCCGCGTGATCCGCGACATCCGGCGTAAAATCGCCGGCAATGAGGCGCTTGAGGAACGCTTTGCCGACCTGCTCGCCCTCGCGTTGCGGGTGCGTTTTCAGGATCACCGGCAGCGCGGTCCCAAAGTCTATGCGCTGCACGCGCCGGAGGTCGAATGCATCGGCAAGGGGAAGGCTCGGGCGCCGTACGAGTTCGGCTGCAAGGTGTCGGTGGCGACCCCGGCCACCAAACCCAAAGGCGGTCAGTTTGTGCTGCACGCCAAGGCACTGCACGGCCGTCCCTTCGACGGCCACACTTTGGGGCCGGTGATCGCCGAGCTGGAGGCGCTGACCGGGGTCGAGACCCGCCGCATCCACGTCGACAAAGGCTATCGCGGCCACAACCACGCACGGAAATTCCGCGTCTGGATCAGCGGCCCGCTGCGCCGCGTCACCGCCCCAATCCGCCGCGAGATGCGCCGCCGCGCCGCCGTCGAGCCGGTCATTGGCCACATGAAGGCCGAGCACCGGATGGGCCGCAACTACCTCAAGGGGCGCGACGGCGACCGTTGCAATGCCGTGCTCGCCGCTGCCGGTTATAACTTCAGCCTGCTCCTGCGCTGGCTCGAGCGGCTTTTGCGTGCCCTCATCGCTGCGCTGCTCACCGGCCTGCGGTGTCCCCAAACCGCCTAACGATCGCTCCTCAAAGGTTCTTCACGGACGACTAGAACCAGAGCATCCACATCCCGCGCCGTCGCCTCGATGACGGCGCGTTTTTCCTGCGCCACCGCCTCGGTTTCACCGACACAGACATAACAGGCAGGCGCCACATGAACGCGGGCGGGAGCCCGCCCGGCAGCAGCGACGGCCGCTTTGAACGAGGCATACTCCTTCTTGCCGTCCTCGAGCGAGTGATAGATCACGAACACGAGCTCCGCCCATTTCGCGGCAAACACCTGGCCGCGGCCAGACTGCCCAGCCTGGATCAGCACCGGATGCCCCTGCGGCGAGCGCGGTACGCTGAACGGCCCGCGCGACCGGAAGTACCGGCCCACATGATCGAGCCGATGCACCTTGGCGGGATCGACGAAGCGGTTGTTGGCCTTGTCCAGGATTAGCGCGTCGTCTTCCCAGGTATTCCAGTGCCCGAGCACCACCTCCATGAACTCGTCTGCCCGGTCGTAGCGGGCGTCGTGTCCCATGTGCTCGTTGCGACCGAAATTGGCCGCCTCCGCGCGGTTGAGCGACGTCACGATGTTCCAGGCGGCGCGGCCCTTCAGCATTAGATCCATCGTCGCAAAGAGGCGGGCGACATGGAACGGCTCGTAATAGGTGGTGGAGTAGGTCACGCCCAGTCCGAGCCGCTGCGTCACCATCCCCATCGTCATCAGGATGGTCGAGGGGTCCATCTTCACGGCGCGCACGCCCGCAGCGACCGCCTCGGCATGATGGCCCGTGTAGATATCCGGCAGCGCCAGACGATCGTCGAAGAACGCCATCTGGACCTTGCCGTCCTCCAGCGTCTGCGCAATGCGCTGGTAGTATTCCGGCGTCAGGAAATCCAGCATTGTCGATGGATGGCGCCACGATCCCGGCAGGTTGGAGCAGTTCTGCGCTTGCAGGAACGCGACCAGCGTCATCATGCGATTTTGGGAAGCCATCGGAGCAGTCTCTGGTCCATCGGTGCCGGGCTTGATGATTAAGTGCACAAGAAGGGGCGGCGGTCATTAGACCTGACGGAGGCTCTCAGGCCGAACCCAGTCAGTCCTGATCGTCATCGCCGACTTTCTGACGAACGAGAGGCGGACAGGGGAAATGACGGTCTTGAGGATTTGGCCGCACGGCGCCGATCCGGGACCTTGGCGGGACGAACAGAATGCCGGGTAGCCCCGGTTCGACCAATGTCCAGCGTCAGCGTCTCTGAGACAAAGCCTCGCTATCAGGTCGTGGTGACGACGTTTTCAAGCGGCTCTCCGCGAACAAAGCGGTCGATGTTCCGAGCAACCTCGCGCGAGCGGCGCTCGATGGTTCCGTCGGTCCGTGGCGAGCAGTGAGGCGTCATAATCACATTTGGCAGTTCATGGAACGGGTAACGGGAAGGGCGCGGCGCCGGATCGTCATTGCTTGGATAGCGCCACCAGGTGTCGAGCGCCGCTCCGCCGATGACCCCATCGCGCAAGGCGCGGTAAAGGGCCCCTTCGTCGGCGATCGGGCCGCGCGCCAGATTGATCAAGAAGGCGCTAGGCCTCATCGCGGCAAGCCGACGGCCGTCAATCAGGCCCGTCGTCTCGGGGGTTAGGGCACAGCTCAGCACGACGATGTCGCACTCGCCAAGCATTTGGTCGAGCTCCGTCCATGAAAAGACATGCTCGACCGAGGCCGGCTTCTCGCGCATCGTTCGGTTGACGGCAAGCACCCGGCATCCGAGAGCGGCCGTGCGCCACGCGACTTCGCGGCCGATGTGGCCGAGCCCGACAACGCCGACGGTCTGGCCGCCGATCTCGCCGCGCACGGCGCCGCCTACCATCGGGCTCCAGGACCACGATCCCTCGCGAAACGACGTCGCGATGTCAAACAGGCGGTGGCGCCAAGCTAGCATCATCATGATTGCGAATTCGCCCAGCGCCGGCTCGTGGCCATAGGCGTTGCACAGGGTCACGCCCCTTGGCAGCGCAGAGACATCGATCCCGTCCGTCCCGGCAAGCGGCACCTGCAGCAACCGCAACTTCGGCGCCGCCGGAAATCCGCTTCGCCAAGCTCCGGTCACTAGTACATCGGCATCGGCGAGCGCCGCAGTCGCCTGTGCCGGTTCGTAGATATTAAGGAATTCGGTACGGATGTCAGCAGCGATGAATTCAATGATGGCTGAACTTGCGAGGCGGCGAGTGTACCCAGGAACAGCGCTTTCATCGGCGGCTCATCCTTCAGCGACGACAGGTTTGTGTAGTAATTACGCGGTCACTCACGTACCCAGCAGCACGCGGCAAACTTGCGTGAGAAGCTGCCAGAAGCTCGCGCTCCCTCGCATGCCCCACGCGTTTGGCGACACTAAGTCCGAGGGTCGCAACCTGGGCGGATCCTCTGTCGGGGCGTTCACCGATAGCCACATCGGATCGGCAGCTCGCCGCCGCTATCGGTTTTCGTCGCTCCGGGCGCAAGGCGCTCGGCAAGCCCAAGTACTCAATAGCTGCCATGCCGGGCGCATGGTGTGATCGGTGGGGCGTCGCAGGGGGTAACTGATGGCATCTGAACGGAACATGTTTGGCTGCACGGGGGTAGCGATTGGCCGTGCAGGCATCATGGCCGCGTTTATTGGACTAGCTGTAGGCGCCGCAAGCGGGGAAACCGGCCGCGATGCGGCGTCCGACTATACGGCCATGACTGAGACGATCTGCCGGCAATACGCCACCGCCATCGCACAGTCGGGTATGCCTGCAAATCTCATGTTCAATCAATGCATGACGGAGCGGCACTGCCAGGTATCTGCGGGGTCGTCGCGCTATCACTGCGAGATGCCCGGTCCGATGATCATTCGGCCCGGTGCATGAGATCGAGCCTCCTGCATGCCCCGACTTAATCACCTCCGCATCAGGCGGAGGCCGGCGCGGGCATCGGCCTTTGAGCGGAAGTTCGCGATCGAATGTCGGAGCGACGGGGATGCGCCATTTCCGGCGGTTCGGACTCGCGGGGGATACTCGCAATTCAGCCGCTCCGATCAGTCCGTCCGACCAGCAGCTCGCGGAAGGCGCTGATCTCGGCTGTGACGAAGTCACAGAACGCGCGCACGCGAGGTTTGCGCCGCATATCGCGATGGATAAGGAGATAAAACGGCAATCGAAGATCGGGTATCTCATCGAACAAGCAAACCAGATCAGGCTCGTGCTGTGCGGCGATCATCGGGAGCGGCGAGATGCCCGCTCCTGATCTTACGGCAAGGACCAGCGCCGGCGTACTGGTACAGCGCGCCGCTACACGGGCATGCGGGGCGATCGCCTTTCATCCGTCGCGCCGCCGTGTGGCCGGCAATGGGGCCATCGAACTGGATCACGCCGTGGGCATTGATGTCGTGCACTGTCGGCGGTGAGCCCCGCCGCTCGATATAAGTACGGCTGGCAAATACAGCCCACGGCACTTCGGCAACCTTGCGCGCGACGAGCGAGTTGTCCTGCGGCACGCTCGCACGGAAGGCGATGTCGGCTTCGCCTTTGGCAAGGTCGAGAATGCGATCGACCACCATCTCCACGCGAAGCCCCGGATAGCGGCTGTGGAACGCGTCCAACAGTGGTGACTTCATCATGCGGTAGCCCGCGGTCTCGGGACATGTGACGCGTACAGTTCCGACCAATTCGGTATCGCTCGATGTCGCGCGACGTGCGAAATCCGTCACGCCGACCTCCGACGCGCTCTGCGATGGGTCGAAGCTCCTCGCCAGGAATTGCGCCGAAACCGGACCTCCCGGTCGTATGCCGATTGAGCACGCCCGTAAGCGAGCGGTCTCGCACCGGCCGAAGTTCCAGACCTCCCTTTTCGGCGCAGGCCTGCGCGCCTCCGACATGCCGGTGACCGAACCGGAAGGGATGTATTCACGTGTACTCCAACAAGAGTGGCAACCGGATATGCGCCGGACCTGCAGGTCTGAAGCAGTCAAATCCTGCTTGATTGGCCCCAGAAGACCAGTTCTCGGGCGGCCTGCCGCACAGTCAAGCGGTCGAGGCGAAGGCGGTGGCGGCTATCGGTCAGGCGGTATACGCTGCCGAGCACCGCGGCCACTGCCCCGAAACCTGTTCCCCCGGCGATTAGGAACATGACCAGGATTTGGTATTTGACGGCCTCGACCGGGGGCACCCCACTAAGGATCTGCCCGGTCATCATGCCGGGCAGAGAAACAAGGCCGGTAGCGGACATCGAGTTGATGGTCGGCATCAGCGCGCTGCGAAGCGCGTCCCGCGTGACCGGAGCGGCCCCTTCCCATTTGGTTGCGCCGAGCATGAGGCGAGCTTCGATAGTTGCCCGGCGGTTCATCAGGCCTGTGGTCAAGGTGTCGAGACCTAAGGCAATGCCGGTCATGCAGTTGCCTAGGATCATACCCAGTAGCGGTATGGCGTATCGCGGATCATACAAGGGATTCGGCCGTACGGCGGTCAGGAGCGCAAACGTCGTAACCAGAATCGAAGCCATCATCATGCAGATGGTCCCCAGGCCATAAGACCACCAACCAGTGAGCCGTCGCTCTTGCCGCTGCACGACTTCTTGCCCAGCGAAGAAAATCATCACGACTGCCGCAAGCCCGGTCCAAAGCGGCGAAACGACTGCGAACAGAGCCGTCAATACCAGGCCAACTAACGCGAGCTGTACCGTCATTCGAATTGCAGCAATCAACAGACTGCGATGAATTCTCAGCCCAAATACTATGGACAGGCCTGCATCGATCAGAACGAGGAGACTTGCAACCGCGAGTTCCCAGTAGTCTAGAGTGATGTAGCTGGCCACGCGCAGCCCTCCTCCCGAACGCATCCATTCTCAACCAAGAGCTGGCGATGGGCCATGCGCCTCGCTTGGGCCGGATCGTGCGTCACCCACAAAACACCAAGACCGGCTCGCATCCGGGACGACATGAGCGCCTCGACTGCGGTCGCCGAAGCGGCGTCCAGAGCGGCAGTGGGCTCATCGAGCAGCAAGACCTTTGGTCGCATGATGAGGGCGCGAATCAGCGCGAGCCGCAGCCGCTCGCCTGTCGATAAGCGGCTTATCCGCCAGGTCTTCGTCTCATCGCTAAAGCCGAGGCGTTCAAGAAAGGCAGCGGCCGCTTTCCATTCGGCAAAGTGATTGCCGACCGTCTCCGCCCACCAGCCGGGCTCCGCCGGCACATAGCCGACAAGGCGGCGCCATTCTGGTCCGGAAATCGTCGCCCGGTTGCGGCCTTCCAGGCAGACCGTCCCCTCGTTCGGGTCAAGGTCCGCAATGGCGCGCAGCAGGAGCGTTTTGCCGCCGCCTGAGGGACCCCGGATGGCGACGCACTCCCCGGTCGACATCGAGAACGAAGTGGGCTTGAGAAGGTTTGTTCCAAGATCACGAATCGATAGGAGCGAGGTGCCGGTTTGAAAAAGGGAACGATCAGATCCAAGCGGCACGGCTTGCGTTGTCACGCGCTGCCTATTTTTCCGCTGCCCGACAGCGATTCAACGCGAGCCTGGCGATAGCGGCCGGGGCCTCGTCGGGGATCGCGAAGCACGAGCTGGCATTGATTTCGCAGAGGACGAAGGTGTCCTCACCCGATCCTGTCCGTGGACCGTAAAGAAAATCAGCGTCCCAGATGATCGGCAGCCGCCCGCGGGCGATGCCGAGCTCCTTGATCATCTGCGGCACCCATTCATCTTCCATTTTTTGCCGCAGCGCCTGGAACGGTTTGGCATCGGGCCCATGCATGATGCGTGGCCCGGGTTGCCCGGCTGGTGAATCTGGCCCCTCTGGCAGCGGCGGTATCAGTGCCTTGATCAGCTGATGGCCGAAGCCGACGACCTTATCGACGCCCATGTAACAGCGGATCATCCCCTCAGGCAGGCGTGGCTGAAACGCTTGATCGATGATACAGCCACCCCAGCCAAAATAGGGCTCGCAGCGCGCCATAAAGTCGCGCAGCGGCAACTCCTCCGGTACGCTGCCGCGCTGCGCGTGGAGCACTTGGACTGTCTCTGTATTTCGCGGCAGCAGTTCAACCTTCCACACGCCCTGGCCGCCATTGCCGCGGTTCTGCTTGATCACCCGAGGACCTAACGACCGCAGCCGCGGCGGAAACTCGGCGGCAAAATCAGCCTTGGTTCGGTAGAGATGCGTGTCGGTGCCCCAGCCGAGATGCCTAGTGCGATAGAGCACCTCCTTGACACCCATTTCTAGGATCACGCCAGGGTGAGCGCTCACCCATGCGCCACGCTCTGCGACCTCACGCAACAGCGGATCGAGCGCCTCCCGTGTCTTGCCTTGATGGATCGGGTCGACCCAAACGAGCACTCCATCCACTAAAAGCAGTTGATCCCGCACGTCGTCCGCAAACGTCTCGTCGTAAACCGTCGGTTCGGCCTGAATACCCACGGCGACGAGCTCTTCAAATATGCGGTAGAAGCGATTGTTTTGGGGAGTTGCCGCTTTGCGCGCCTCAGCGTCACCGCGCCAAACGATTGCAATCTTGTACGATTTGGATTGGGGGTCGCGTCCACTCATATTGACACTCCTCGATTGGCGAGAGGTGCAGAGCTTGGACGGGTGTCTCATGGGGTGCCTGCTTTGACCCCAGTTGGAATGGATCAGGCGGCGCGACTGTAGCGCATGTAGAGTTCGTCGGCGTTGGCCCAGCGGATTGCCTTCATGTAGGCCTCGACGTAATCACCGGCCTTGGCGCCATAATCCATGTGATAAGCATGCTCATACATGTCGAGCACGAGGATCGGCTGGCCGCCCGCAAGATTGGTCGTGTGATCCGCGGACCAGCAATTGATCAGCCGCCGATCACGTGGGCTCCAGGCTAGGCTGACCCAGCCCGAGCCGCCGCCTTCGGCCTTGCCAATTGCCACAAATTCGGTGCGCCAGCGATCGAGGCTGCCGAAGTCGCGCGCCAGCGCATCAGCGAGTGCACCACCCGGTTCGCTCTGCTCCCCGAGGCCGCCGAAATAGATTTCATGCAGAATCATTGAGTTGGCCGCGATCAACTCTTCGCGCTTTAGGCCGTTAACAACAAAGACTGGTGCCTTGGCGTAATCGAGACCCGCGAGCTGCTCGGTGATGGCGTTTAGCCGCTTCACCGCTCCGCTGTAGTTGTTCTCGTAGTGGCTGGTGAGGATTTTCTCGGAAAGCCCTTTGATCGACTTGGGATCGAAGGGCAGCGGCTTAATTGCATAGAACATTGGTTTCGGTCCCGTCGCTGGAGGGGTTTGCGCCAACGCCGGCGCGCTGACGAGCGAGGCGGCGGCGAGCGCTGCGCTGGATTGGATCAAGGTGCGTCTTGCCAGGTCGGTCGACATGGAGGGCCTCCATTCGGTTGCCAAGAAGACGTTATGGGTGGGTTACGTGACCAATGCGGACTCTGGCGGAACACGGCAAAATCATCACAATGGCCGGATCGTCAGCGTGTCGAAATAGGTGACGCTGTCAGCTTTGGTCCACAGCGCCACTTTGCCCTCGATCGCGAACGTCTTGTCGTCGGTCGAAAACAACACTTTGCCGTCAAATGAGACGGTAAAGTGCTCCCCCTCGGCGCGCAGCCCGAGCGTATGCCACTGGTTGCTGGCGACCTTAGTGTTGATGCCCTTGATCTGCTCGCGCCGGCCCTTCACCACCCGATAAAAGCGGACGTTATCCTCAAGCGCGTTGGCCCGCACTACGTAGTAATCATCATTAGTGGTAAGACGTACCGCGATGCCGCCGGCCTGATCGACTTTCCCGCCGATCGGCTTGAAGCGTATTGATACGTCGACATCCTTGGCCGACACCGGCTTATAGACCGCCAGCGGAAAACGGTAATCCGTCGTGTCGGTGCTGGTCTGAGCAATTGCTGCCTGATGCACGGCGGTTGGATCGCTCACGACGCGCCATTCGGCCGGCGCCCCACTCCCGGTCCGCCCAAAAGCGAAATTGCTTGGCTCGAGGCCCAGCTGCATCGCGGCGATGTCGACTTGAATGAAGGGCCTTTGAGCAACAGACGAATAAGTCACGAGCAAGCCTCCCATCACCGCCACCAGCCAAATCGCGTTACGCGCGCTCATGGAGTAACGAGCCCTACCAGATTGAGGAGGATTCCCGCTCCCGAGCACGCGGCGAGAACTTGTATGGTTCCCGTCTTGAAGCGGAAGATCGCGACCATCGCCGCGAGCGACAGCGCAAGCGCCCAGGGCAGGAGACTGCTCAGGACCGGCATCTCGAAGGCGAGCCCGTAGCCACGCATCGCGATCGTGTCGCCGAACCAAGTGTGCAGCGCAAACCAGATCGCGAGGTTTAGGATGACGCCGACGACGGCAGCCGTGATGCCGGCGAGCGCACCGGATAAGAGCTTGTTGTCCCGAAGCTTCTCGATGAACGGCGCGCCGAGGCCGATCCAAAGGAAACAAGGCACGAAGGTGCACCAGGTGGCGAGCAGTCCACCGAGAACACCGGCCAGCATCGCAGGAAGTGTACCCGGATCGCGATATGCCGCGAGGAAGCCCACAAACTGGACTACCATGATCAGCGGGCCAGGCGTCGTCTCCGCCATTCCGAGCCCATCGAGCATCTCGCCGGGCCTGAGCCAACCGTATGTCTCAACCGCCTGCTGCGCCATGTACGCGAGCACGGCATAGGCGCCGCCGAACGTGACAACCGCCATTTTCGAAAAGAACACGCCGATCGGGGCGAAGACGTTGGCACCGCCACCGCCGTACCCAACGACGAGGATAGGCGCCAGCCAGAGCGCTAGCCACAGCGCCGAGACGCGCAAGGCACGAGCAACGGTCGGGCGAGCATGCTCCGGCAATTCGGCGCCGAGCAGCCCTTCATCCAGCCCGCTCTTGCTGTCGCCGTGTTCGCCGCCGAGCTGAAAAGCGGCCGAGCCGGCGCGTGCGGCGCTGTAGCCGATGACGCCCGCAGCAATAACGATCAATGGAAACGGCACCGCGAAAAAGAAGATGCCGAGAAAAGCCAGTGCGGCGAGGACCAGCATCGGCCTGCTCTTGAGTGTGCGGCCGCCGACACGCTGAACCGCATGCAGCACGATCGCGAGCACCGCCGCCTTCAGCCCAAAAAACATGGCGGCGATCGCGGACACATCCCCATAGGCGGCGTAGATGACGCTGAGCGCCATGATGGAGACGATGCCGGGCAATACGAACAGGCCACCGGCAATTATCGCGCCAGGCCAGCGATGCATCAGCCAGCCGATATAAATCGCGAGCTGGTGCGCCTCGGGGCCTGGCAGCAGCATGCAGTAGCTGAGTGCGTGCAAAAACCGGCTCTCGCCGACCCACTTCTTCTCGTCGACAATAATCCGGTGCATGACGGCGATCTGACCGGCCGGACCGCCGAAACTCAACGCGGCGACGCGGAGCCAAACGCGGAAGGCTTCAGCCAGCGAGACGCCGTGTTTGGGCGCTGCGGCTGCATGGTTCGATGCGGTTAAAGAGACGTCCGTCATGGCAACCGCGGTTCCGGCACGGATGGCCGCCAATCATGGCTCGATGGAGCTAGAACGAATTGAGACCCGTCCATGAGCGCGCACTCCTCGCATGGCGAGTGGCGCAGACTTGGACGACTGGCCGTCTAACGGGGTGTCCGCCCAACCCCGTGGTCGACATTTAGGAAATCGCCGCCACCACGGCAACCCCAAAATTTTTGCCGCAACGCATGGTTGACTTCGGAGCGTTGTGAGTGAAATCAAATTTAGGTCGTTGGCAACCCGTTCGATCGCCTATAATTCTGCTCGGGGCTACGGCGTCGTGGAGTAGGAAAACTGCACCACATTCTCGCGGAATAAAAACCGTTCGCGAGTCGCAGAGATCCGTACGAAGATCCACCAAGTCTGTGGATAACCCTGTTGAAAACGTGAGACGATCAGAAGTTAGCTGTTACATATTATTAACGCTTTTTCGGGTTGCCTATATTCAGGCAACTGAATACCTGTTGTTCTTGCTGATATAAATTGATTTTCGGACTGATTTTTCGAGTCAACGGGATGCTGCCATTAACCTTTTGTTACTCGTGTGAAGCCCTGTGTACGCTTGTCGTAAGGCACGGGCGCTGCGTCCCGTGGCGCTATTCGATTGGCCGCCGGTTAGGTCTTAGCCGTCTGAACTTTAATGTGCTCGCGGGCGTTTCCGACTACATGTGTATGCGAGACGGACGCACGTACCCGCTGGCGCCACCAGCGCTCGACGGTTACCGAGAGTTGCTCCGCCTCGCGGGGACTTGCGAACGACACGGCGATCGCCTCGGCCGGCCTAATCACAGCTCAGAAGCCCTCATTACACGGCCGCGTTGATGATGTCGGTCGTGAAGCCGAAAACCCGCGGTTTTATTTCCCTCGCCCTCGCATGCGTATGCGGTTCCGTCCTCGCGGCCGATCTGTCTGATATTGCCCGCGTTATAGACGGCGCCACAATCGAGTTAGGGGGCACTCGGGTGCGGCTTTTGGGGCATCGATGCCCCCGAGCGGGAGCAGACATGCGTTGGTGCAAACGGCGATCCCTATGAGTGTGGCCGAGACGCCGCCGCCGTCCTCAGCGAATTGACTCGCGACCGCCAGGTGGCGTACACACCGCATTCTTTTTACGGCTATGGCATCGCCGCGATGTGCCGCACTGACAGCGGCGAGTTAAATGCGGAGATGGTTCGTCGCGGCTGGGCCATCGATGACACGAAGTACAGCGGCGGACGATACTTGTCAA
>JBJMQW010000216.1:0-2804 GCA_045802495.1 Allostellaceae bacterium
GACAGATAATAGACACGCTTGCGGCCCTTGGCGCTGTCGAGGCGCTCGACCTCGAGCCAGCGATGGATGACGCGGTCGCGCAACGCCAGCGACGTTGCGACAAACCAGTCGCGATCGGTTGCCGTAACAGGGTTTTTGCCCACCGCCAAGGTCAGTTTGGAGAGCAGCGTCGATTTGAAATCCTCGACGTCCTCATCCCGTACCGGCGGTTCGTCCAGCGCACCCTCCCGGTAGCCCTTGGTGAAATCGCCCCGTGAAATGTTCGTCGGCATTCAGTCGAAACCTTGTGATCGTGATGTCCCAGATGGTCAGCGCGAGAGGCTCGTGCCTACCCATCGAATCGTACCGCAGACCAATGGCATGTCCTCTCTCACGGCAAAACCTATGCCTCAGAGCCAGACGGATATGATGATGGTCGCCGGAACTTAGGGAACGGTTATCGCTCGGCACTATTCCAGACCGAAACCGCGCGCTCCGCTGGCGTAGCGGCCGGAGCATGCGATACGATCGACTACAGATCTTCCCACAATAAGACAGAGGGCCAACCATGCAATACAAGCGACTCTCGGCGGATTGTCATCTCGACCTGCCTTGGCTGCCGCCGGAGCTGTTCGTATCCGAGGCGAAGCGCGATCTCAGGGACCTCATGCCCTATGTCAAGGACGGCCCGGACGGGCCGCATTGGGCGACCAGGTCCGGGATCAATATGGGGCTGGTCGGCGGCGTCGGCTCGGTGGGCGGCAAGTTTGTCCCCGGCCAGAATTATCGCGTGGACAAGATGGCCGAGACGGGGCTCTACGAGGACGGCCGAAAGGGGGTGCGCCGCCCGGGAGATCCGGAGCAGCGGATCAAGGACATGGACCGCGACGGGGTCGATGCCGAGATCATCTTCGGGATTCTCGGAGTTGCCTCGCGTGTTCGCGACCACGAAGCGGCCAACGAGATGCTGCGCATCTACAATGACTGGCTGAAGAATTTCTGCGGCCGCTACCCCGACCGCCAGATCGGGCTCGCCTGTCTGCCCTACGGTGACATCGGCGCCGCGGTCGAGGAGGTCCACCGCGTGGCCAGGCTCGGGCTAAAGGGGCTCGAGCTGTCCTGCTCCTGGGATATGGAGCCGATGTGGCACCCGGTCTGGGAGCCCCTGTGGAAGGCGGTCAACGATGTGCAATTGCCGCTGCATTTCCACACCTTCCCGGCGGTGCCGGCGAGCGTGCGCGAAAGCCTCACCGGTGATCTCCGCCGCAAGGCGCAGTTCACCAGTGTCGCCGGGTTCCAGATGAACCTGATCAACATCATCGCAGCGATCATCGGCGCCGGCGTTCTCGAACGCTATCCGAACTTGCGCATCGGTCTCGGCGAGAGCGGCATCGGCTGGCTGCCCTACGCGCTCGACCGCATGGATTTCGAATACGAAGACCGTTTCCGCGACCTGATGAAGATGAAGCCGAGCGAATATTGGCGGCGACAGTGCCGGGCGACTTTTCAGTTCGACCGGGTCGGCGCGAAGCTGGTGGAGGACATTGGCGTCGAGACGCTGATGTGGGGCTCCGACTATCCCCACCCGGATGGGGTCTGGCCGGAATCCTCGAAATACATCGAGGAACAGTTCGCCGGTCTATCGCCGGAGGTCATCCATAAAATCACCTGCGAGAACGCTGCCAAGTTCTATGGTCTCGTGAACTGAACCCAGAAGTGTCAGCGGCCGATGGTCGTGTCCGATCGGTTGCGGACACATCTGCCGATTACCGGCCGGTAAGGCGGGATACGCCGTTAGCAAGCCCACCGAATCCTACCGCTGCTTGACAACCCCATGTGGCGACCGTAGGGGTTGCGGCATCCCCGATCGGCGTTTGGCCCTCCATGTCCGATAAGAAGCACGTCGCCTTCTCCGGCCGGCTCGTGATTGTTGGCTTTGGCAGCATCGGGCAGGGCGTGCTCCCGTTGCTGCTGCGCCACATCGAGCTCGACCCCAGCCGCATCACCATCATCACCGCCGAGCCCCGCGGGCAAAATGTCGCGGCCGAGTACGGCATCCGGTTCATCCAAACCGCACTGACCCGGGGCAATTACCGTTCTGTGCTGGAGCCGCTGCTCGCCGCCGGCGACTTTCTCCTCAATGTCTCCGTCGACGTGTCGAGCGTCGCCCTGATCGAGCTGTGCCAGCAAAAGGGCGCTCTCTACCTCGACACCTGCATCGAGCCTTGGCCCGGGGGCTACACCGATCCCAACCTGCCGCCTTCCGCGCGCTCGAACTATGCGCTTCGCGAGAGCGCGCTGGCGCTTCGCCAAGGGTATCCGCAAGGCCCGACTGCGGTTTTGACCCATGGCGCCAATCCCGGCCTCGTTTCGCATTTTGTCAAGCAGGCGCTGATCGACCTTGCCGAGGGTGTTGCTTCCGCAGATGACCACCCCCGCGGTCGCCCCGATTGGGCCCGTCTCGCCGAGCGGCTCGGCGTCAGGGTGATCCATATCGCGGAGCGCGACACGCAGGTCTCGACGATCCCGAAAGAGCCCGGCGAATTCGTCAATACCTGGTCGATCGACGGCTTTGTCAGTGAAGGCTCGCAGCCAGCCGAGCTCGGCTGGGGAACGCATGAACGACATTTCCCCGCGGATGGCCGCCGTCACGATTTCGGCTCGGGCGCGGCGATCTACCTGCTGCGGCCGGGCGCGGCCACGCGCGTCCGAAGCTGGACGCCGCTCGAAGGCCCTTATCAGGGATACTTGATCACGCACGGTGAGTCGATCTCGATTGCCGATTACCTCACCGTGAGACACGGCGACAGCGTTCGTAGCCGCCC
>JBJMQW010000217.1:0-11724 GCA_045802495.1 Allostellaceae bacterium
CCTGCGAAGGTCCCTGCCCATTTGTCATAGCCGTGTCTTGGAAGGCGTTCGGGCGAAAACCAGGTGTGGGGCTCAACGAGGTTTACGAAGGCGCCCTCGCGCCGCGGGTCATCCCGCAATGTCGTACGGTACAGGTTCCAAGCAGTGCCAGGACCGCATTTCCTTCGAGCGCTTTGGTCACTGCATTTAGCCGATCTGCCGGTGACCAGGATGGCTCGGCAACCGCATGATTGATAGCGGCAGTGCCGAACCGAATTCGTGACATGAAAAATCGATGCCGCCAGGTAGACCAAGCTGCCAAGAAGATGAAGAGCGCCGTCAACGAAAGAACGACGGCTGTGCCCTTTTCCTTGCTATCGAACCAAGCGATCAGCGACGCCAGGAATTCAGCTAGCGAATGCAATGACGACATCGTGACCCTCGCGCCATTAAACTGGCATTGGTAACTTACGCACGAAAAAGGAAAATAGATAGGTGTGTGATTAAACCATTAATCAAAAAAATGCTAAGCATGCGTAACCATCCGGCGAAGGCCGTGATGGGTGGTGATCAGGCGGCAGCAGCTGGGGTTTGGCAGTGCTTCCAATGCCAGGGGAGGAGCTCGTGCAGTTGGGATACCGGATGATCGGCGATGCGGCGCAGCACGTCGGCGAGCCAAAGCTGTGGATCGACGCCGTTGAGTTTTGCCGTGGCGATCAGGGTGTACATCGCGGCGGCACGCTCTCCGCCACGGTCGGAGCCGGCGAATAACCATGCGCGGCGCCCGAGAGCGATGCCGCGCAAAGCGCGCTCGGCGGCGTTGTTCGACAGGCAGATGCGGCCATCGTCGAGAAAGCGGGTGAAGGCCGGCCAGCGCTTGAGCATGTAATCGATTGCCTTGGCGAGGTCGGCGTGACGTGACAGCCGGGCGCGTTCGGCACGCATCCACTCTTCGAGCTCGTCGACGAGTGGATTGACTCGTTCCTTGCGGATTGCGAGCCGTTGCTCGGCCGTGGCGCCATTGATCTCGCGCTCAATCGCGAAGATCGCGTCGATGCGGCGTACCCCTTCGATGGCGAGTGGCGCCTTGCGCAGATCAGCCAACTCAAAGAATTTGCGACGACTGTGGCTCCAGCAGGCGGCCTCGGTGATCGGGCCAGGTTTGCGCTCGGCGTCATAGAGATCGCCGAACCCGGCATAAGCGTCGGCCTGGAGGATCCCGACATAGCCGGCGAGGTGACGGTTCGGGTGCTCGCCACCACGATTGCGCGAATAGAAGAACAGCGCCGCTGGCGGGTCCGGGCCGGCGAACGGCTGGTCATCCCTGACATAGGCCCAGAGCCGGCCGATCACCGTCTTTTGCTTGGCCAGCACTGGCACGGTCGTGTCGTCGCCGTGGATCCGGTTCGCGGCCAGAACATGACGGCGGATCAATTCGATCAGCGGCGCCAGGTTCGCCGTGCATGCGCCGACCCAGTCCGCCAGGGTCGACACGTCGAGCTCGATACCCTCCCGCGTATAGCTCTCGCTTTGCCGATTTAGCGGCTGGTGCTCGCCGAACTTGGCGTAAAGGATCATCGCCAACAGGCTGGCCCCGGCTCGCGCCCGTGCAATGACGTGAAAGGGCGCCGGCGGTTGGGTGATCTTCTCGCACGACCGGCACGTGAACTTCTCGCGCACAGTCTGGATCACCTTCCATTGCCGCGGCACGACCTCGAGGGTCTCGGTGACATCCTCGCCCAGTTTGACCAGCTTGCCGCCGCAGCACGGGCAAGAAGGCGGCGCCGGCAGGACAATGCGCTCGCGCGGCAGATGAGCCGGCAATGGCGCCCGCACTGGCTTCCTGCGGGTGGCGGCGCTGCGCACCGAGCTGGCCTCCGGCTCGGCCAACGCAGCCGCGACCGCGTCTTCCGTGGCATTCGCTTCCAGCTCCTCGAGTTGTAGTTCCAGCTGGTCGAGCAGCTTGCGGCCACGCTCGGCCGATTGCCCAAACCGCTCGCGCTTCATCTTGGCGATCAGCAGTTTGAGATAGGCGACCATCGCCTCGGCGCCGGATGCGCGCGCCTCCGCCTGCTGCCGCGCCGCACGCTCGGCAGCTAACGCCGTCTGCAGTGTGCCAATGTCGTCGGGCAGCGCTTCAGGTGTCACAGACCCGATCATCTCATATTGCCGGAGCCTCGCCTTCTCTCAACCAATGGGTGAGTCAATGCGCCGCAGGCTTTCAGCCAGCGGCCTGTGGACGCCACGTGCGAACCGGGTTCCGCCAATCAATTCCGTCGAGCATATAGGCCAGTTGCGCGGCGCTGATCGCGACGATGCCGTCCGCCGGCGATGGCCACAGAAACCGGCCGCGCTCCAGCCGCTTGGCGTAGAGCGACATGCCAATGCCGTCATGCCACAGGATTTTGATCAGATGACCACACTGCACGTCATTCAGCATACCGATCGCAATTTGTTGTCGTGGCGTATCCCTGGCATCCGCTCCACGGTCAGCGCGTTCGCGTCTATAGCCGGCAGGGGCACGCCGGTCGTCAGATCCTCTATATCGAGGTCCGGCCGGGTCTGTCGCGGGAGATACCGACATGGATGTGCGATGCCGCGGCCTGCGCGGAGGTTACGTGCGGCAGCCCGAGGCTTGCGATTGCTGCCCTGACTGAGCTTCGTGCCGTGCTCGACAGCCATTCGGTCGAGGAGCCCTCCGGCGGATCATCGATGTCCTCGAGGGTGAAGGAGGAGCTCGATGAGACGTCGCTTCGACAACCAACTGATGCTGGATCTCGCTCCCGCCAAAAGGCGCCTCTTGCCGGGAACGGCGCCGGAAGGACTGCTGCAGGCGCTGGCCGATTTGCTTCTGGAAGCTCTCGGCAAGCAAAACAACGGGATACCGGCCGAACGGGAGGCACGTGATGCATCCCAAGATCACGCCTGATCACCTCGGCCGCGGCGCCGTCGTCTATATCCGCCAGTCGACCATTGGTCAGGTAGCCGAGCACACTGAGAGCCAGCGGCGTCAATACGCACTGGCCGATTCGGCGCGCGCATACGGCTTTGCCTCGGTCACTGTGATCGACGACGATCTCGGCCGATCCGGGTCTGGATTGGTCGAGCGTCCCGGTTTCCAGAAATTGGTGGCGTCGGTGTGCTCAGGTTCCGCCGGCGCGGTGTTTTGCATCGAGGCTTCGCGCCTTGCCCGCAACGGTCGTGACTGGCACCACCTGATCGATTTATGCGCTCTGGTCGGAGCGCTGGTGATCGATCCGGACGGGACGTACGATCCCCGCCTGATCAATGACCGGCTCCTGCTAGGACTGAAGGGGACAATGTCCGAATACGAGTTGAGCCTACTGCGTCAGCGTGGAATTGCTTCGCGCGATTCGAAAGCGCTGCGGGGAGAACTGCAGTTCAGGCTACCGCCTGGCTATTGTTGGAACGAGCTCGGCCAGATCGAGATGGACCCTGACGAGCGTGTCCGCGGCGTTATCCGGCTGTTGTTCGACAAATTCCAGGAGCTCGGCAGCGCCCGGCAGGTTTTGCTTTGGACACAAGATCAAGTGCTGCAGCTGCCGATCAGCCGGCGCAATAACAGCACCGCCTGCAAGATCGACTGGCGGCCGGCAGCCTACCATACAGTGCTCCAGATCCTCAGACGCCCGGTGTACGCCGGCGCCTATGTCTTCGGCCGCACAACGCAGCGCACACGCATTGTCGACGGACGCGCCCGCAAGACCACTGGCCATACCAAGCCGATGACTTCGTGGAACGTCCTGATACGCGATCACCACGCCGGCTACATCAGCTGGGAGCAGTACGAGGCGAACCAAAAGCTGATCTCGGAGAACGCACATATGCAGCGCCGGACCGAACGGAAGTCGGCGCGCGGCGGCCGCGCCCTGCTGACCGGTTTGGTACGCTGCGGTCGCTGCGGCCGGACGATGCGAGTGTTCTACGGCTCGCAGTCGGGTCATGCTCATCGTTACCATTGTCGCGGCGACGACAGTCACGTCGGCGGTTGGCTATGCATCGGCGTTGGCGGCGTTCGAATTGATCGTGCCGTTGCCGCGCAAATCGTGGAGGCGGTCTCCGAACACGCCGTTGAAGCCGCGATCCAAGCCGCCGATCAATCGGCGAAGGCCGACGACGAGATCCGGCAGGCGCTCTGTCGGGAGCTCGAGGAAGCACGCTACGAGGCCTCCTTGGCCGCCCGCCGTTACGAGGTCGTCGACCCAACCAAGCGTCTGGTGGCACGCGAACTCGAGACCCGCTGGAACACAGCCCTGGAGCGGGTCGCGCATGTTGAGGATCGCATCGCCCGGCATGATGGTGCTGCGGCGCTTCGCCCCAAGGTCGACCGCGTGGCGCTGATGGCGCTTGCCCGTGATCTGCCGGCGGCCTGGAATGCGCCAGGCACGGATGCCCGAACCAAGCAGCGGATCACCCATATCTTGATCCGAGAAGTCGTGCTCGACCGCGACGACACGACCAACGAGGCGATCGTCACGATCCATTGGAACGGCGGGCGCCACACCGAGTTGCGCGTTTCACGCGTGCGGACCGGACGTTACCCTGCTGATCGCCACTCCAGCCCAGTGACGGCGATCCGAACGCTAGGCGGCCAATTGCCAGACCGCGAGCTGGCGGTGACCTTGAACCGAATGCGGTGCAAACCCGTCGATGGCAAGGCCTGGACCACTGTTCGGGTACGCGAGCTTCGCGAACGGCTCGGGATCGAGGCTTTCGATCCGGCGCTCCCGCGAGCCGAGACGATCAGCGCCGACGCCACCGCGACACGACTCGGCATCTGCATCGGCTCGGTCCACAAGCTAATCCGTAAGAGCGTGCTCCCCGCGGCGCAGCTGATGCCGTCCGCCCCCTGGCAAATCCCGGTCGCCGCGCTCGACACCGAGGCCGTCAAGATAGGCGTTCGCGAAATCGTCGGCCGCCGGCCAAAGTTTTACAAACGTTTCCAGGAAGATAAGACCCTTCGGCTCCCCGGCTTCTAATCGGAAGATGCACTATGTCGCTAAGCTCCCGCGTTTTCCACGAAAAACGTACAGATCGCCGGCGTGCGGATCGCGCTTCAATACTTCTTGGACTTGCAGCGCCAAGCTGTTCATCCCACGCCGCATGTCGGTGTGGCCGACGGCTAGCCAAACGCGAACTCCCGAGGGGACCGGGATCATCGCCCCGACAATGCCTTGACCACCGCCGCCGCCAACCCGGCCGGGATCGAAGCCGGGATGCGCATGCGCGCCTTCCCCGCAAACTCGATCTCGATCGCTGGTGCCGCAGCACACTGGGCGTCATCCCCGACCGGCGCGATCACAACCTGGGCGAAACGCTTGCCGGCCCCGAGCTGCCGGCGCCAGCGATAAATCTGGCCAGGGCCAATATCGGCGCGGCGAGCGATCTCCGTGACTACGGCACCCGGCGCCAGGCTTTCGGCAACGATCGTCCGTTTTTGCTCGGCGCTCCAACGCCGCCGCCGTTCTGGGCCGGTGATGACCTCAACCCTCGCCATCGCACCGTCTCTAACACCAGTGCTAACACTGTCGCTTGCACCGGTGCTTACCAGCCCGAACCAAAGCTGGTCTGCAAGACGGCCGTCACCGGATGGTTACACTGAAAATGGATAACCGGTGTGGCGTTCGGTCAGTCTATAAGCCACCGGTCCTAGGCCTGACGCCGTCCCCTATCCGCAACAAGCTACGAGCTGCAAACTTCCGGCTAACGGCGTTGAAGGAGCCATCGGGTGCCGATTCGCCGCCCGGGAGCGCTAGGCAACTCAGATAACAACGGTCGACAAAGTGCAGCTGATCCTAATCCACAACGAGAAGGCGGGCTCGGGCAGGTACAGCCTTTCAACAATTCGCAAGTTTCTCGAGGAGGCAGGACACCGTGTGTGTGCTTATTCGCCCCAGCGAGACAAGCTGAAGAAGGCCTTGAAGCAGCCGGCCGACCTGATCGTCATCGCAGGAGGCGATGGCGCTGTTAGCAAGGTAATAGACCATGCCAAAGCAAAGGGCCCTCCGCTTACGATCCTGCCACTCGGCACTGCCAATAATATCGCAACATCGCTCGGCATCACTGGGGAGCCGGCCGCGCTGATCGAGACATGGAATCCGCCAAAGACGCGCCCGTTCTACCGCCTTTATGCCAAAGGTCCATGGGGCCGCAGGCGAATCACCGAGGGAATAGGTTTTGGCTGCTTTGAGCAGGCGATGGACGAAATGGGGACGCAAAAGCCCGATATTGAGAACGCCCGCGAATGGCTCGCCGAAGCGATCCTCCGAACACCGCCGGAACGGCTTGCTGTTCAATTTGATTCCGCGGCGCTGACAGAGGAATTTTCGTTGCTTGAAGTGACCAATATCCCGCTCGTGGGGCCCCGCATTCATCTCGCGCCCTTCGCCAATCCGTCCGATCCGCTCATGATGGTCAGCTTTGTAGGTCCCAGGCTAACGGAGCGCCTCGAATTCTCGCGATGGCTGAAGCGAGCTGCTTTCAAAGCGGTCCCTCCCGTAACAACTCGCGCCGCCCGACGAGTCGTCATTGAAGGCGAAATCCGACGTGTGCGATTAAACGATAAGAATTGGACCGCCAAAACAGAGCGTTCCGAAAATTCGGTCGCTTCTGTCGTCATCAAAGCCGAGGTGAAACCGCTGCATTTTCTAATCCCACGGCTTGAGGCCCTTAGTGCGCCGCGTACCGAAGGGATGGTTAAGGCCTAGTAAGGTGCAACGGCGGCATCGAGACGGCGTACTGCGCGGGCGACACCCCTACTTGCCAGCGCCGGATGGACCGCACCGGCCATCAGTGCCAACAATGAGCGCGATCCCCCTCAACCATCGCTAAGCTGGCGCGTATTTGGCAACGTCGCCAATAACGCCGGTGCGGCGTTGCGTAGGCAATAGCCGCCGTCTCACGAGGCGAGCACACCCTGATCGCTGTCCCAGATTCCGATCTGGTCGAGGCCGGCACTATCGTCTAGCTCCGAAATCGGGAACGCGCCCGCCGCGCCGGCGGTTTAAAGAGACATCTGCTGAAGAGGCGATGGACCATGGCGGCGCGGGCGAACTGGAAGGGCGTGCTCAAGATCGGCGAGGTCTCGTGCCCCATCGCGCTCTACACGGCCGCCTCGACGGCGGAGCGGATCACCTTTCACATCCTAAACCGCAAGACCGGGCATCGCGTGCACCGCGAGTTTGTCGATGCGGAAACCGGGGAAGCGGTCGAGGCGAAGGAGCAGGTCAAGGGCTACGAGACCGGCGCCGGCGACTACATCTCCTTCGAGCCAGAGGAGATTGAAAAGGCAGTGCCGGAGGCCGACAAGACGCTCGACGTTGAGGCCTTCCTGCCGTGCTACCAAGTCGACGACGTCTATTTCGACCGGCCATATTACCTCGCGCCGGGAACCGGCGGGGCTGATGCGTTCGCTCTGATCCGCGACGGCATCGCGAGGGCCAAGATAGCGGCAGTGGCGCGCACGGTCCTTTTCCGCCGCGTGCGTTCGGTGCTGATCCGCGCCCATGGCGAGGGCCTGATCGCGCACACGCTCAATTTCGATTATGAGGTGCGCCCGGCCGAGGACGCATTCCGCGATCTGCCTGCCACGAAGGCGGATGACGAGATGCTCGACCTGGCGCTGCACATCATCAAGAAAAAGGCCGGCCGATTCGATCCCACGATGTTCGACGACCGTTACGATGCCGCGCTGCTCGAGCTGGTGAAGGCCAAGATGAAAGGCCGCAAGATCGCGCCGCCAAAGGCGCCGGAGCCCACCAAGCCCGCAAATCTGATGGAGGCGCTGCGGCAGAGCGTGGGCGAAAGCGGCGAAACGGGCACGGCAAAACCCAAACGCGCTGCGCGCAAACCCGCGGCATCGAAACCGAAAATCAAGAAGCGGAAAAAGGCGGCCTAGGCGGGTTCCAGGCGCTTGCGGGCCGGCGCTCAGCGTGACCGCCTCGTCGGGTCCTTCCGCGAGTCGAGCCAGTGGGCGAATTGCTTACGGTCTAGCGCCTTGACGACGCGGGCGGTCGGCATCCGGCCCTTGCGGGCGATCGCCAGGCCCCAGCGGGTTGAGGATACGATCTCGCCGATCGAATGGGCATCGGGATTGACGCTGAATGTGCAGCCGAGCTCGAGGGCGCGACGTAGCCAGCGCCAGTCCAGGTCGAGACGTCACGGATTGCCATTGACCTCGACCGCGACGCCGTGCTCGGCGCAGGCCCTCAGTCCGACGTAAAGTTCACGGTGCCTTGATCCGTTGGCCCTTCGGACTGGCCACGGCACTGTCGATCAGCTGCACGACAGCCGCGCAGAAGCAGCTTCGACACATAGCTTGTCTGCAGCCAGAGCGCCGCTCAAGCTTTTCCAGAGTTGTGCCGCCGCAATCTACAATGAACCCGAGCTTGCGCCGCTAAAGATCTGCCCCTAAACATCAGAAACGCTAGCTTGGTACAACTGGCGAACCCGAATGTCATGTCCGATGTGGAGATCCAACCCATCCTTGCAAATCACCCAAGGTTGCAAAGCTGCCGAGAACAATTCTTCAATGAGCTTTCGCAGACCATGGCGACGTTGGTTCCTATCTTGGTGAGGATGACTACCGCAGAGGACAATTGTCTGATCGAACTTTTGCACAGGAAACTTCCTTGGGGTGAGTTTTTGCAGCAGGTGAGGGTTATTGACACAGGAACCTTAGGCATGTCAGCCGAAACCGGATCGTGGCGAGTTTGCAGCAAGCACACGAGGCGGAGTTGGGCCGGCGACAAAGCCGCTGTTCAGGCACTGAGCGAAGCAATGATGCGCTACGGGCAAACGCAACAGATCATTGGCAGCATGAATCAGCCGATCGACTGCACTACGTGGAATCTCAATCCCAACTACTCGACAACGAGCTGTCGTTAGGCGCGCTCCGCGGGACGATCGCCTTCCCGATAGTGTTGATCATTCAGCTGCGCGCAACGCCTCTCCGCTGCAGGCGCCCGATACGCTCGTGCTGAGCAAACGTAGCGGCAATAGCGTTGCCAAGCTCTTGCCGGACGATATCGCCTGCGACAGGCGTCACACTTTCGCATAGCGAGAATCCCCGTCGGCATCGACCAACGGCGCTGCGCGGCGTTTGCGCTTCTTTTCCCGCCGGTCGGTTAGACACCAGTCCCGACATTTCATTGCACGACCCGAACGAGGCTGTTTGAAAAGCTTGCCACAGCTCGTGCATACCCCTGCTCACGGCTTATTTTGCGTTTCGCTCTTCATGACGCCCCGCTCTTGACGCCTCGCCCAAAATCACCCGTATTGGCACTTTTGTGCCGGCACGGCACTCTGTCGCTTGCGGCTCGTCCTCAGCCTTCGCAGCGCTCGGGATCGAACAAGTCCCGCTTCCTTGAGCGCCCGATTTCATCTTGGAACCGACGATATAGATGTTTCGACTGCACGACCGGCTACAGAATCATCGCCAGGATCGGGTAATACGGAATGCTCCGCCTCAATTTTCGCATCTTCCAATCGCGTAAGAAGACCCGGATTTCGCCATTGCAAACGCTCCGTCAGCCAAACACGATAGAGCATTGACCGCGGCTCGGTCCCTTTGGAGAGTGAATGAATTCCGTATGGCGTCGCTGCGGGTACTGAATTAAACCACCGCCTAATCGCAGTGCCGCCAAATTCTTCCGCTCCCGCAAAATCTGGTCCCACTCGAAGGACGAGGGAATGATTCACCCTCCTCCCCGAGATCGCGGCCAAAAGTGGTCCTGCGCGGTTCCCGGCTGCCCGCAATAAATACACACTCCAAGTTGTACGAGCTTATCGACGCACTCTTGAAACGACCGAGGCATGAGGACCCACCTTCCGGCATCATTTTGACCGGCACCCTACTGGCCTACCAAGAATGATCACTCGTCATCATTCTTGGGCTCGCCCGTCGATCTGACGGGCTGACGCAAATCTCTCATCCGTTCTGGACCTGGGTACCGTCCCTGTGTCCCCACGCCTGAGGCTTGCCGCTTTGGCATTGCGGCACCCGCTCGCCAGCCCCGCCAAGCAGCCTCGCGCACGAGGCGGCGCCCCCAAAATCATGACTTCCTTCGATCTCGCAGGTTGGGCCCAGCGAGAGGCTTCGGCGGCTCAACCGCCTTCGCCTCGTTGCCTTTGACGCGACGGTAAAGCGCCTCAAGCGTCTCATCGTGGTTGTCCGGTGGCGGTGGGGCTTTCATCCGCAATGACAAGATCGACAGTGCAGCGTCCTTCTTGGCGCTTACCATTTTCATGAAGCTCGGGTGCTCGGGGTCCGGCAAAGGCAGGTCGAACACCATTTGGATGACGTCGAGTGCCTGGCAGGCAAGGCCGCGAAGCGGCTGCGCTCGCGCCAGCTCCGCCGGAATGACTTCGGCCTCTGCAACCGTGGCCGCCGACAATGATTTCGTCACCATCGATCTCACGCTGCGCCTCGGCAATGCGACAGCCTTTCGATCGCACGCCTGAACCGCCCTTCTTGCGCCCCTGTGGAAAGCCTTCGATAAGCCCATGCTGCTTCAGCAACCGCATCTTCGCCCGCCAGCGCTCCACCCCCGCCTGCGCCGCGGCGACGGTGCGGGCCCGCCCCTCCGGAGTGCGCGGACCCGTCGACAGTCCTGCGGTACATCGGTCAATCCTCAAGTCACGCTTGGCGCCCTCGCGCCCAACTGGCCTGAATTTTTCCCATTTTCCGGTAGGGTCGGCCAAGCGCAGCGCGGCAGACGGCTGGCGGCTCCCTACCAGTCGCTGCCGGCGACCGGTGTGGGACGGAGTATGGGGCATCTCTGTCTCGCTCGCCCTATCTCGCGGGAACGCATAGCACATCTGTCTTGATTGAGCGGAGAGGGAGGGATTCGAACCCTCGGTCCCCCGCAAGAGGGACAACGGTTTTCGAGACCGCCCCGTTCGACCGCTCCGGCACCTCTCCGTGTAAGCGGAGGCAATGACTTAGCACGTTATCGAGTGGAACGCCAAGAGAACGCATCCCTGCCTTGGGCCTTACGCGGACAATGATGGGGGAACGATCCGTGTCCGAGCACACCAGTTGCTGAAAGATCCGCTCACCGACGTCGATCTCGTAGGTGCTCGTACACGGCGCCTTTTTCTTTGGGGATGGGCCGAATACGGAAACCTTCTGGGCGGCAGACCGCATCGCTCCGAATTCTGCAATGAGATGATCGTTCTTGATTTGCACGATGACGAGCGAGGGCAGCGTACCTTTACAGGCGCTTTCAAACAATACGGAGCACACAATTTCGCTAGTAAGCAGCTTGGAGTTGATACCCCATCCGACACTCCCCTTAGTCTACGGGTACGGTAGCGCAACCACGCCATTCCGGAGCCAAAACATGGCAAACATATCGATGTTGGTGAAGCGGTTCTCAGAACTGGCAGTGCAGTTCGAGGAGGTTGAGCAAACTAAGCGGCGCGAACTTTTCTAGAAACCACGCTTCGGCAGCTTTGTACCGACAGGGTATTACTTTTGGTAAGCTGGACAAGATGAATGCCAATCTGGCCAAAAGTGGGGCGTACACTGTTCTTGTACAAAAAAGAATAGCCGCTTTA
The DNA here is from genome assembly GCA_045802495.1 of Allostellaceae bacterium. Classification (GTDB taxonomy): domain Bacteria; phylum Pseudomonadota; class Alphaproteobacteria; order ATCC43930; family CGMCC-115725; genus AP-15. The sequence goes on from JBJMQW010000217.1 coordinate 11,560, forward strand.
GCGGATATCAGAAATAATGCAGCCCACGCGCGGCGTCCTGATCAGTTCACGGATAGAGATGTCGGCGAGATGATAGATTCCCATTGAGAACTTCGTCTCAACGCAACTGTGGAGACCGGCTACTGCGTCCAGCTCATCCGGTACAAAATTCGGCCCAGGCGGCCA
>JBJMQW010000218.1:0-6722 GCA_045802495.1 Allostellaceae bacterium
AGGTGCCCCTTGAGCATTTCGCCTTCCACGCCTCGCATTACTATGCTTCGGCGGCGGCGGGGTCAAGTCGCGATGGGCCTGCGTGCCGCGCGGCAGCCTATCTGCCGCGCGGCACGAAGACTTGGCCGTTGACGCCGAAGCCACCCTCGGCGGTTTCGAAAATCTGCACAAAAAGCCTCTTGGCGGGATCGGGCGGTTGCTTCGTTGCGCCGAGCACAACGTCGGTAATGCCCTTTATCATAGCGCTCTTTTGATCGAGTGTGAGGATCCCCGCCGGAACATGAACCTCGACCAGCGGCGCCCCGAAGTTTCCCGCGGGAACAGTCGCTGCCAGAACGCTCGGCGGCGCGGCGAATGCACCCGCCGCAATCATTGCCGTCGTCAGGACCCTCCGGCGACTCAATCCGTCGGCGCTGTCCGGCAATTTTGCGTTCTCGTTCGCCCTGTTGTTGCTCTCCATGGCACAACCCTATTTTGCCAAGTTTAGAGGTGGATGCTCCAGGGCTGGCTAGGTCGGCGTGTAGACGGCGCCAGCATTGCCCCAATGGCCGGACGGGATCTCATTGATCAGCACGTATGTCTGCCCATCGGGTGGCCGTTTTTCGACGCTATTGATGACGTCGTGGATGCCTTTGACGATCTCGCGTCGCTGCTCCAGCGTGAGTGTGCCTTCGGGCACATAAACTTTGGCGACTGGCATAAGGGCTCCTTTCTCATACATAGCAACTCTAGGCATAGGATTACTATGCGTCAAGCCCAGTGTGATTCATGCGGAGATCTGGCTGGGTGGGCGGATTAGTGCTCGCCCGGGATTGGCTCCGAAGTTTTGCCGTTCGCGAGTCGGCGCGGTGATCGCCCGCTGATCGAAATGACGGTCGAGAAGGTCGCGGCGCAGATTGCCGATGCGGTCAAGAAAGGGCCAAGATAGTGACTGGCAGCAAGGGTGCCGCGCAGGGCAGCAGCTTCTTCGGTCGCTCCGCTTTATCGCTTCCAGACCGACGACGAGGCCATCAAAATGGCCAACAACACCCTTCCTCGCCCGCGGGGGAGGGTTAGGGAGGGGGCTCGCCGCCTATTTCTGCCGCGCGACATTGGCCGCATCAGGCGCGTCGCCGAGGGGCTCGAGTACGGCGTCGTCGGGATCAACGATGGCATCATCTCGACCGATCGCGTCCTTCGGCGGCATGAAGGGGTTTCAACCGGCCCGATCTTCCAGCCATTCTTTCAGAGCGACCGCGTTGTTGCGGCTCTCGTTTCGGGCGGCGAACAACAGGGTGACGGGCTCGCGGTTCAGCCGATCGAGCAGCGCGCACACCGCCGACTGCGCTGGCGGCTGTTCAAGTTCGGCGTAATAGTCGGATTTGAAGTCTTCCCAATGCTCGGGATCGCCGTGAAAACGGCGGCGCAGGGCGTCGCTCGGCGCGATTTCCTTCAGCCACAGATCGATCTGCGGCCGCTCCCGAGGCAGGCCGCGCGGCCACAGGCGATCCACCAGAACGCGGATGCCGTCTGCCGCGTCCGGTGGTTGATAGACGCGTTTGATGCGCAGCGGGCGGCGGGTCATTTTTCCCGGAGACGGCCATCAGGGCGGGCCATATAAGTTACCCGTTGCCCGTTCGCGGCTCAAGGGAGGGCGCCGCGGCGATGACCGAGATCAGCCCGAGCGCCGAAACCAGCGGCTCGACTGAGTTTGCGACTGCACCCGGCGCCGATGCTCGGCGATCCACGCCTCGGCGTCGGCTTCGGTTTTGAACATGCTGACCCTGGTCGGTTGGCTGTCCGGGATGCTGACCTCGACAGCGAACGCCCCGTTGTCAAACGGGATTACGCGATAGGTCGCGTCGGCGTGGGGGTGTGTTCTTGCCATTTAACGGCGGATCGATCGTTACCGCGATTGCCCAGGGCCGTCGTTGCCTAGGGGCCGGGGCCGACGGTTCTGCTCGGAGACGTCGGAGGGTGCATGCGTGATTTTAAGAGACATGGTGGGCATCGAGCTTTGCGTCTCCCTATCGCGCGAGCTGATCTTCGCGCACAACGCGTTCGTGGCCATCCATCTGGCTCTTCACACGGTATTGGAAAACGCTGGCCTCTTCAGGCAGCAGGCCGACGATCTTGAAGCTCCCGCGGGCCGTGTGCTCCTGGTTCCGATCGGGTGAGAAGCGAACCGTCTGTCCAACCGCGAATTTATGTGCCGGCATCCCTTCTTTCCTGCGCCCTTTCGTGGCGGCGCGACCTAATGTCTGATCAGTAGCCTTCCCGCTCGAGCCGCTTGCGGAGCATCTTGCGGTGGCGCCGGATGGCCTCGGCCTTCTCGCGGACGCGGCGTTCCGAGGGCTTTTCATAGGCCCTGCGCCGCTTCATGTCGCGGAAGGTGCCCTCACGCTGCATCTTTTTCTTAAGCACCCGCAGGGCGGAATTGATGTCGTTGTCGCGAACGAAGACCTGCATGACCGAGCGCCTCTCGAACGACTTGTGATGTGGCCTTTCGGCCGCGGCAACAGGGGAGCCGCGCGCTTCGCGGCTCCCTCCGCCGCCGACTAGACTTGCCGCAGATTGACCGCGGAGGTCTTCCCTTGATTACCGCGTTCCAGCTCGAAGCTTAGCTTCTGGCCTTCGTGCAGATTGCCAATGCCGGAGCGTTCGACAGCCGTTATGTGTACGAACACATCTTTCGAGCCGTCCTCAGGCTGGATGAAGCCATAGCCCTTCTGGGCATTGAACCACTTCACGGTTCCGGTCGCCATTTTCGTCCCTCGCAAATCGAGAATTCGCCGCCGCTCACAAACGAACGGCGGGTCACACCGCCACATCGAACGGAAAGCGGTCCGGCGCTCGATCGCGCTCGGGAAGGCAGGCCGAACCATGAAGAAGTCGACAAGGCTGACATGGGCATCTGCCGCGGGGTTTACAAGCTTCCGCTCCCCGCTGGTCTGGTCGCGGTCCCGGTAATCGCCTCTTCGGTTGCCCATAGTCGCTTAAGTGTCGCGGGATCAAACTCGCTTTCGAAATACTTTCTAATGGCGTCGAGAAAGAGCTGATTGTCTGATGTGGCGTGGGCGAACAGCGTTATCGAAGAGCGAAACTTTAGATCGTCGGGGTAGTCGAAAATCTGTTCGATCGGGCGACCTTCGACGAGATTTACCAGTTCGGTGCACTCGGCAAGGCGCGGACCGAGTATCGGATGGGCCAGGTATGCGGTGGCTTCCGGCAGAGAAGAGACGGCAAATTTGCGCGCCATCGGACTGGACCCCAAACCCCTGATTTGCGGGAAGATAAACCACATCCAATGGCTTCTCTTGCGGCCTTCCCGCAATTCTGAACTGACCCGATCGTAAACCGAGTTCTGCGCATCGACAAACCGCTGCAGATCGTAGGGATCGTCCATCAGGTGCTCCTAATGCCGATGCCGGCAAAAGACATTCAACGATAACCCGGAGTGCTCTATCGTGGTGCGCTGCGGATCTCAAAAGGAGTAATGAGCGATGGATGGAGTGGGCGTCGCGCCGAACTGCCTGGACGGTGTCAGGGTTCTCGACCTCTCGCAATTCGAGGCCGGGCCGTCCTGCACCGAGGCCCTTGCCTGGCTCGGCGCCGAGGTTGTCAAGGTCGAGAACCCGAAAGGCGGCGAGGCCGGCCGCGGGCTCGGCAGCGGCCCCCAGCCGGGCGCCGACGCCTACTATTTCATGATTTACAATGCCAACAAAAAATCGGTCACGGTCAACCTCAAATCCCCGCGGGGCCTGCAGCTGGTCAAGGACATGGCCAGCCGGGCGGATGTTTTTGTCGAAAACTTTGCGCCCGGCGCGATCGAGCGCCTGGGGCTCGGCTGGGAGGATCTGCACGCGCTCAACCCGCGTCTCGTCTATGCCCAGGTGAAGGGTTTCGGCCAGGGCAGCCCCTATGAGAACAACCTCGCCTTCGACATGATCGCCCAGGCCTGCGGCGGGACAATGGCAATCACCGGCGAGCGCGACGGGCGGCCGTGCAAGCCGGGACCGACGCTCGGCGATACCGGGACCGGGATGCTGTTGGCGATCGGCATTCTGGGTGCGCTCTATCAGCGCCACGCGACCGGCAAGGGACGGCGGCTGCAGATCGCCATGCAGGACGCCCAGCTGCAATACACCCGCGGCGCTTTTGTTCAGCACGCACGCAGCGGCGAGCCGGCAATGCGCAATGGCGCCAAGCCATTGGCCGGCGGCATGGCGCCATCCGGCATCTACCCGTGCAAACCGGGCGGTCCCAATGACTATGTCTATGTCTTCACCAGCCACGCCAATCCGGAGCATTGGCGTCGGCTGTTGACGGTCATTGGGCAAGAGAAGCTGATCGGGGATCCGCGTTTTGCGACGCGCGAGGCGCGCGCTCAGCGCGAGGCCGAAATCGATCAAATGATTTCCGACTGGACGCGGCGCCACGACAAGCACGAGGCAATGCGCTTGATCGGCGCCGCCGGCGTCCCGGCGGGTGCGGTCCTCGACACCGGCGACCTGTTGAGCGAGCCGAGCTTCGTCGAGCGAGGCATCATCCAGACCATGCGTCACCCAAAGGGCGAGCTGCGCATGCCGGCCTTCCCGGTGCGCTTCGATGGCGCTCCGGCGCCGGTCAAGCCATCGCCGCTGCTCGGCGAACACACCACCGAAGTGTTCGGTAACTGGCTCGGGATGGATGCCTCGGACGTCGAAGGGCTGCGCAACGACGGCGTCGTCTAACCCGGTTGGAGAAAAGTAAACGCTGGCAGCGGATTTCGTCATTGCCGGGGCTTGACCCGGCGATCCCCGTGCCGCTAGCTCGGGTGTCCGCCGTTTTCCGTGGATGCCCCGACTCAAGGCCGGGCATGACGATCGAAGGCAGCGCTGCATTTTCTCGAGTGTCAAGGCACCACGAGGGGGAGGAATACGATGCGCGTGGCTCGCATAGTGCTGCGGAGGTTGGGGACCGTACTGGTTGCCATCTTTTGTTGGATCGGTGTGGCTGAAGCACAAGCGCCGAACCTGGTCCAGCCTTGGGGGCTGCCGCCCTTGCCGGCCGGTGTCGGTCCAGTGGAGAAATTCGCCGATGTCAGCGGCACGCCGCAGGGCCAATTCCTGGAAGGCGGCTCGTTCGACACGCAAGGCAATTTGTGGTTCGTCGCGATCGGCAGCGGCTGGGTTTCATATCTGACGCCGGACGGCAAGCTGGTGCCGGGGTTCAACTGCAACCCGCCCCCCGAGTTGGGTCAAACCTGCGAGCCGCAGGGGACGCGCTGGCTCGACGGCAAGCTCTATTTGACCACCCGGCACCGCGGCATCCTGGTCTTTGACCCGCAAACCAAAGAGGTCAAGACGCTGGTCTATACCTACCGTAACCAGCTGTTCAAAGGCCCCAACGACCTCGATTTCGACGCGGCCGGCAATCTGTTCTTCACCGATCCGTGGGGCACCGGCCCCGGGCCGAACCTGACCGACCAGACGGGCGCCGTGTACCTGTATTCGCGCGACGGCATGCTGCGCAAGATCATGGACAGCGGCTTGTTCCCGAACGGCATTGCCGTGTCACCGGACGACAACCTGCTCGCGGTCGGCGATTTTAGAGGCGGCCGGATCTGGTACAGCACGTTCCAGAACGGCCCGACGATGGGCTGCCCGCAATGCCCGAAGGACCCGTCGCACTCGACCTTCAGTTCCGTGAAGGCCGGAACCTTTATGCCCGCAAATGGCGGGCCTGACGGCATGCATTACGATGTGCGCGGCAATTTATGGGCCGCATTGGCCGGCCTCGGCGGCATCATCCAAATCAACCCGCGCGGGATCATTCTCGGTTTTGTGCCTATACCGAACGATGACGCCGCAACCACCAACTTCGCTTTTGGCGGTCCTGACAACCAATCCATCTATATGATGGGGGCAATCAGCGGGACCTTCTGGCGCTTCAAGGCTCCCTATCCCGGGCTGATCGGTCCCGGGGGTGTGCGCCTGCCGGCGCAGCGATAGGCTTGTCCGCGCCGGCTCCGGTTGCTCCGTCGGCCGGCGCGCCCATCTATTCATCATCATTGATGACTCCGCCGCCGGTCCTCAGGACGGCGGCACGGTGGGCCACTAAGCGGACACGAGGTTTGGGTCATGGAGTTCGAGAAATACACCGATCGCGCCAAGGGGTTTCTGCAATCGGCGCAGACGATGGCGCTGCGGCGCGGCCATCAGCGGCTGACGCCGGAGCACCTGCTCAAGGTGCTCCTGGAAGACACAGAGGGGCTGTGCGCCAACCTCATTCGCGCCGCCGGAGGTGATCCGAAGGCGGCGCTGCAAGCCGTTGATGCCGAGCTCGACCGATTGCCGAAGGTCGAGGGATCGGGCGCCGGGCAGGTCTACATGTCGCCCGAGCTCGCGCGGGTCTTCGAGCAGGCCGAGCAATTGGCACAGAAGGCCGGCGACAGTTTTGTCACGGTCGAGCGGCTGCTGCTGGCATTGGCCGCGGCGGCCGGCACCGGCGCGGCCAAGGCGCTCGCCGCCGCGCGGGTCGATGCGCAGAGCCTCAACCGGGCGATCGAGGAGGTGCGCAAGGGCCGTAAGGCCGACAGCGCCTCGGCCGAGGAAGGTTATGACGCCTTAAAGAAATACACCCGCGACCTGACCGAGGCGGCGCGCGAGGGCAAGCTCGACCCTGTCATCGGCCGCGACGAGGAGATCCGCCGCACGATCCAGGTGCTCTCCCGCCGCACCAAGAACAACCCGGTATTGATC
>JBJMQW010000219.1:0-2451 GCA_045802495.1 Allostellaceae bacterium
GCGCGCGCCGCCGTGCTCGCCGCCGTCGTGGCGATCGATGCGGATATAAGACGGATGGTCAGGGCATCCGGGGCTTGCCGCCGGCTGATGAGCATTGCCGGTATCGGCCAACTCACCGCACTCGCCTTCACAGCCGCAGTCGACGATCCCGGGCGCTTCCGAAGATCTCGTGACATCGGTGCTTATCTCGGGTTGGTGCCGCGTCGATATCAGTCAGGCGAGGTTGACTACACCGGCGGCATCTCAAAGTGCGGCGATCGGCGGGTGCGTACACTCTTGTATGAGGCCGCAAACGTCATGCTGACGCGCTACAAGGGGCCGCTGAAGCTCAAGGACTGGGCATTCGCGATCGCCAAACGGTCCACGATGCGAAAGGCGCGGATCGCACTGGCCCGTCGTCTCGCCATCATCATGCATGCCATGCTGCGACACGGCACCGAGTTCAAACCGGCGTAGCCGCGGAGCGCCTACCAGACAGGAGGTCGAACCGAGCTCCCGAGCGGAGCGACGCCCGAGGGAGGGAACAGATGACGGCGCCGATTCTGTAGCAGCTGGTCGTTTGGCCGACTGCGATTTCAACCGAGCCGCTTTGTACCCAGCTGACCCCATCAAGTGCCACATGAGCACGTAGAGAACGCAGACACCCCGACAGCGTCGATATCGCGCACAACTGAGCTGCTGTCCCTTGACCCATTAGAGAACACAATCGGCGCAGCGGAGACTAAGCGCCACTTCCTCCCAGCCGAACCTGCCGATGAAGTGCTTGACAAGCCGAGCGCTTGAACTGCGCCTTGGACGACGAACCGAATAAGTGCTGCAGGCCGATGTGATTTATTGCATTCGGGTTGCTATCGCGCTAAGCGCTGGACGATGTCGATTAACTCGTGGTGAGCGGGATTGGTCGGGTCACGTAGCTCATCGCGGGAGTGCGCATCAGTGAGGCGGCTCAGCCGCAACAGCTCTCGCATGCGTTGCCCCCGGTTTAATCGCAGTTCCGATGGCCGACGCGTCAACAAGAGACGCCGTATCTCGCCAGTACCGAAGAGATGGCTGAACTCCGATACCGTCACGTAAATCAGAAATAAAACAAAGATCCATAGCGAGACGGCCGAAAAGCGGTGCCATGAGAAGGTCGTGACCAGATACGACCCAAATTCTCTCGGCGAATTGCCTTCCAACAGGAAATGTACGAAGCGCTCGAGCAGACGCGCAAAGAACACGATGACCCAATAGAACGCTGTCTTAAATAAGATTGGCTGGATCAGCGGCGCCCGATCGTAGCGTCGTAATAGTGGAATTTTGTTGGCGACCAGCACCGCCTTACCGACAACCAGCGCCGCCATTGTAGCTAGCATGAAATTGCTGACGGCGACGAGATACTGCGCGACCAGCAGATTGGTCGTCAGCACGATGAAGTTGAAGCCAACAAAAAAGAACAGCGTAGGCGGCAATGCTTCGCGCGCCTCGTGCAGAAGCCGGGAGCCGATCCGACGAGCGATACGGGCCCCTTTCTCGGTCGGCTCGCGAGATGTGCTACGTGCGGCATAAGAAAGAGGTTTGCTCCTCATGCGCGGTATCTCCTTGGAGAACGCCCGAGCTTAGCCCGTTCCCGGACACCTGAACGACAGCGGCAAATTCTAGCATGATGTACGGCCCAGCGACGCTGCCGTCGTAAGCGGCGCGCTATTCAGCGGCCACTTGCGGCAGCCGGGCGGGTGCCGAACTAAGGGCCGCTTCGTCATAAGGAGAAGCGTTGAAAGCTTCGACACCTTTTCTTCTTTCCCTAGCTGCGGACATTCAGACCTCGCGGGAATAGAGTGTTAAATCTATTTTATGCAGCGCAATTGCTGAACACCGCTTCCCACCCCAAGGCACGCGATTTCGGACCCAACATCCTCTCGTGGTCGAGGCAGGATGCTGATTCCGACGTAAGTCGGCCACCGATTCCGAAATGATGTCGGCCGCTAATTCCGATTTGAAGTCGGCCACCTGTTCCGATTGATCCCGGCCACCGATTCCGATCTGAAGCCGGCCACTGTGTAGGCGGCGAGCGCTCCACCGGTGACTGCATAGGCTGCCGCTCCGTGGGGATGCGGAGGGGGAGCCGATGCCGGCGGAGCGGATGCCGATGCGCTGTGTGCGAGAGATTTTGCGGCTGAAGTATGGGTGCGGCGCGACCGACCGGATGATCGCCCGCAGCACCGGTTTGGCCCGCAGTACAGTGGGCGATTATTTGGATCGGGCCACTGCCGTGAGGCTCAACTGGCCGTTGCCGCCGACGCTGACCGATGCGGCGCTGGAGGCGATGCTGTTCGCCCGCGCTGGGATCGCCCCCGGGACAAGGCGCAGGGCTGAACCGGACTGGCCGGTCATTCATCGCGAGCTGCGCCGACCCGGCGTCACGCTGATGCTGCTGTGGCAGGAATACCGTGCGCAAAACCCGAAGGCTTA
>JBJMQW010000220.1:0-6346 GCA_045802495.1 Allostellaceae bacterium
AGATTGATCACGAAGGGGCCGCCCGTCAGGCGCTGACAATCGCGGCAGTGGCAGGCGTGCACAATAAGCGGGCTGTTCGTCAAAGCGTATCGGACTGTTCGGCAGGCGCATCCGCCTTCGAGATTCATTTCCGCACCTCACTGCTCTGCAGAGGCATAGTGCTGCGCGCCGTCGCGCGTTCTGCCGCTCGCCACAAATACCAGCTCGCGACTGTGCGGTAGGGCATCCAGCGCAGACCGTATGTTGCGAGGTCCTTGCGCGAGGGCAGCTCGCGGTCATAAGCGCTGGCGAAGCCCTTGCGCACGCCATAATCGTCGGCCGGCAGAATGTCGGGGCGGCCGAGGCGAAAGATCAGCAGCATCTCCACCGTCCAGCGCCCAATGCCGCGCACTGCCGTCAGGCGCTTGATGATCTCTTCGTCCGGCATGCGGCGAGTTTCGGCAAGATCGGGGATTTCTCCGGCTGCATCGCGTCGCGCGAGATCGCGGAGCGACAGGATCTTCGATCGCGACAGTCCGGCCCCTCTCAGCATTTCGTCCGGAGCAGCGAGGATCTGCCCGGCCGTCGGCCTCTCCTCGGAGCCTGGAAAGAGCCCCTGCAAGCGGCCGAAAATCGTCGCCGCGGCCCTTCCTGTGAGCTGCTGGTAAACGATTGCCTTCGCCAGCATTCCAAAGATGCTTTTTGCGTTGTCGAGCTGCAGGCGAAACGGGCCGATCTCCGAGATGAGCCGAGCGAGCGCCGGGTCTGCAGCGCGCAGATGTTTCACCGCCGCTCCCGGGTCGAAGCCCAAGATTTCAGCACCGTCGGAATTGGCGATCATGCCTTTGCGCGCGCCTTCGATCGCCAGCATCCGGAGCTTGGTCGCGGTGCCGCCGTGAGCCGAGAAGCCGCCGATCTTGCCGCCGGCGGCGAGCACCCGGTGGCACGGCACGACAATCGGGAATGGATTATGGCCGAGCGCCTGCCCCACGGCGCGCGCCGCGCCGCGCGCTCCAAGCTGCGCCGCGATGTCGCCGTAGGAGAGCGTCCTGCCCGGCGGAATGGCGCGCGCCAGCTCGTACACTCGCCGGTGGAAGGGCGGCACACCGTTCATGTCGAGCGCGATCATCGAAAGGTCGCTCGGCGCGCCATACAGCAGCGCAATAATTCGATCGAGAGCGGCCTGTACTTCGGCCGGCGGCGTGCTTTCCGCTGCCGTCGGAAAGCGATGGAGCATGCGCTCGCGGGTTTCCGGCACGCACGCTTCCGGGAGCTGCACCCCAACTATGCCCCGCTCGCCCCAAGCGACGCCACAATGCCCGATCGCGGTCTCGAAAAGGGTAAAGCCATATGCGGTCATGGTGCGATCGTAGCACCCGGGCCGGCTGTCCGACTTGGAGAATCTTGCTTCCCGACGACCGGTCAGCCAGCCGTAGCGGTGCGAAACACGCGCTCGAACTCGTCTAGCTCGCTCGCGGCGGCATCAGTGACCGCCCAGAAGGCGAGGTCGCCTTCCGTCCAGTGGCGCAGGCTGTAGCCCCGGCGACTCGAGGCCGCAGCGAGGTCGGGCTTGGCTGCCGGCAACACGAACAGGTTGATCACATGCTCGCGCCGCTTGTAGACCAACGCCGGCACCGGCTTCCCCGCGATCAGGTCGAGACGACCGCCAACCAGCTGAAATCCTTCCGCACTCAAATCGACGGCCGGCGGCGACACCTCGCTGCGCCCGGCGAACCACGGCTTCACCGTGTGCCGATCCGAGGACGCGACGTCGGTCAGGTGGGTGCCGAGCAGCGAACGCAGATGGCTGTCGATAATCTCGGCGGCGACCCGGTCTTCCTGCCGATCCCCGATCGCCAGGAATGTCCCGCCGGAGCCGATCGCGACCGCGAGCAGCAACGAGGCGGCGTAGGCGAGCCAGCCTGGCGCGCGCAAGGGCGCCGGAGAGCGGCGGGATGCCTCCTCCCGGCGGATCGCATCGCGGATCTGCGAGCGCAACCCGGCGGGCGCGCGGTAGTCCGGAACGGATTGCCGGATATTGTCGCGCAAGCGCTCGAGGGCGGCGGCTTCCGGGCTACACGTGGCACAGCCGGCGAGATGCTCCCGCAACAACACCCGCTCCGCCTCGGCGAGCTCTCCGTCGATGTAAGCCTCCAGGCGCGGCCGAACTTCTTCACATTGCATTACCGCATCCTTTCGCTTCCCACGCCCGGCGGAGTGCGGCGCGCGCCCGGTGGAGACGCGACATCACCGTCCCGATCGGCACACCGGTCACCTCGGCGATCTGGCGGTAATCGAGCTCATTCAGCTCGCGCAATACGATAGTCTCGCGAAGCGGCGGCGGGAGCATCTCGATCAGGAGATCCAGGCGCCGGAGATCCGAACGGCTCTGCAACAGGGTGTCGGCATCGACAATGGCATGCGGCGGGACATGCGGCGGGCCGTCGGGGTCGGTTTCGGATTCGAGCGGCACGAGATCTGCCGGGCGATTGCGCTGCAGCCAGTCGTAGCAGGTGCGCCGGACGATCTTTAACAGCCAGCTCTTGGCGTCTCCCTCGCGATAGCTGTCGAAATAGCGAAACGCCCGCAGACACGCCTCCTGCACGACATCGGCGGCATCGGCGTCATTGCGCGTCAGCCACCGCGCGAGCGCATAAGCGGCGTCGAGATGGGGCAGCACCACCGTCTCGAACCGGCTTCGCCGACGCCGCTCCGCGATCCACGCCATGCGCTCTTCTACCCCGCATCAGGGAAGACCGCAGCAGTCGCAACATTATTCCGTGCGGTTGCAATCATGCTCCCTGCGCGCCACACTCGCTCCGCCTAGCAAAGGATAATGCCGATGGATATGACGGGCGAGTTTCGCATCCCCGCTCCCCGCCAGCGCGTCTGGGACGGGCTCAACGATCCCGAGATTTTGAAGAGCAGCATTCCCGGCTGCCAGACAATCGAGAAATTGTCCGACACCGAATTCACGGCAAAAGTTGTCGCCCAGGTCGGGCCGGTAAAGGCGAATTTTTCGGGCAAGGTGACATTGTCGGATCTCGACCCGCCACAGAGTTACACGATCGCCGGCGAAGGCAGCGGCGGCGTGGCCGGCTTCGCCAAAGGCAGTGCCCAGGTGAAGCTTGCCGACGAGGGCGGCGCGACGGTGCTGAACTACGCCGTCCAAGCTCATGTCGGCGGCAGGCTTGCCCAGATCGGCTCGCGTCTTATCGACTCGGTCGCACGCAAGATGGCGGAGAACTTCTTCGCGCGGTTCGTCGCCGCAGTCGCACCCGAGGCTTCCGCCGTGTCGGGCGGCAACGGCCCGGAAGGGGAGGCGACTTCGGTAGCACGCGTTGCTGCTGAGACGGGAATTTCCAGGCATACGCCGGTGCCGGCGGAATCGGGTGCAACTCGGGCGGATTTTAGGCTCCCGCCGGCGGTGTGGGTTTCCGGCCTGGTGGTGATCGTCGGCCTGATACTCTACTACTTCACACACCACGGTGTGACGCGATAACGCCCAGCGCGAAGCCTTGAGCCGAAGATCCAGCCGGCATAAAACTTAACCCGGGCGTGCCGTCGCTCGGACGGCGCTGATGATCGATGCAGGGAGTTGACCGATGCAGAAGACGGTAAGCCTCACCGTGAACGGGAAACCGGTTTCGGCGACCGTCGAGGGCCGAACCCTATTGGTGCAATTGTTGCGCGAGCAGCTGGGGCTTACCGGCACCCATGTCGGCTGCGACACGAGCCAATGCGGCGCCTGCGTCGTGCATGTCGACGGCGAAGCCGTCAAGGCGTGCACTCTCTTGGCCTTGCAGGCCGAAGGCCGTTCGGTGCTGACGATCGAGGCGGTTGCCACCGGAGACACCCTGCACCCGATGCAGGAGGCGTTCCGCAACAATCATGCGCTGCAGTGCGGGTTCTGTACCCCGGGCATGATCATGAGCGCGCTCGATCTCGTCAAAAACAACCCCAACCCGACCGAGCGCCAGGTCCGAGAGTATCTCGAGGGTAATCTCTGCCGCTGCACGGGTTATCACAATATCGTGCTGGCGATCATCGAGGGAGCGGCGGTGATGCGAGGTGAGACGCCGCCCCCCAACGCCCATGGGGTGGCCGCGGAGTAAGGGCGATGAGCGTGATCGGAACGCCGGTCCGGCGGCGTGAGGATTACCGCTTTCTGACCGGACAAGGCACCTACACCGACGACATCAATCGTCCGGGTCAGCTCTACGCCTATATCCTGCGCAGTCCGCACGCCAACGCCCGGATCACCGGCATCGACATCTCGGCGGCCGCATCGGCGCCCGGCGTGGCCGCCGTCTACACCGGCAAAGACATGGCCGCCGACGGTGTTGGCGGTCTGCCCTGCGGCTGGCAGATTCATTCGAAGGACGGTTCGCCGATGATCGAGCCGCCCCACCCGCCGCTGGTAATCGACCGGGTACGTCACGTCGGCGATCAGGTTGCGGTGGTGATCGCGGAAACGCTCCCGCAGGCGCGCGAGGCCGCCGAGCAGATCCAGATTGACTACGTCGAGGAACGGGCGGCGATCGATCCCGCGGAGGCGCTGAAGCCGGGCTGCGCCCAGGTCTGGCCCGAGGCGCCGGGCAACCTCTGCTATGATTGGCATCTCGGCGACCTCGCGGCGGCCGATGCGGCCTTTGCCAAGGCGGCCCGGGTCGTCAAGCTCGACCTGACCAACAACCGCCTCGTCCCGAACGCGATGGAGCCGCGCGCCGCAATCGGCGAGTTCAACCGTGCGACCAACGAATACACGCTCTACACGACGAGCCAGAACCCGCATGTGATCCGGCTGTTGATGGGCGCCTTTGTGCTGCACCTCCCCGAGGCGCGGCTGCGGGTCGTCGCTCCCGATGTTGGCGGTGGCTTCGGATCGAAGATCTATCACTACGCCGAAGAGGCGATCGTGACCTGGGCTGCCGGCAAGGTCAGGCGGCCGGTCAAATGGACAGCGGAACGGTCCGAAAGCTTCATGTCGGACGCGCATGGGCGCGACCACGTCACCCATGTCGAGCTGGCTCTCGACAATCAGGCCAAGTTCCTAGGGCTCAAGGTCTCGACGATCGCCAATATGGGCGCCTATCTGTCGACCTTCGCCACCTGCATTCCGACCTATCTCTATGGGACCCTGCTTGCCGGCACCTACACGACCCCGGCGATCTATGTCGAAACCAAGGCCGTATTCACCCACACGGTCCCGGTCGACGCCTATCGCGGGGCGGGCCGCCCCGAGGCGACATTTCTCCTCGAGCGCATCGTCGACCTCGCGGCGGACGAGCTGGGCATGGATCCCGCGGAGCTGCGCCGACGCAATTTCATTCCGAAGGACGGCTATCCGTACCAAACCCCGGTGGCGCTGACTTACGACAGCGGCGACTATGGGACGACCCTCGATCTCGCGCTGGAGGCAGCGGATTACCAGGGCTTCGAGCAGCGGCGTCGTGAAGCCGCGGCCCGCGGCAAACTGCGCGGCATCGGCGTCGCCACCTATATCGAGGCCTGCGGCATCGCGCCCTCGGCCGTGGTGGGCTCGTTGGGCGCGCGCGCCGGCCTCTTCGAATGCGCCTCGGTCCGGGTCCATCCGACCGGCAGCGTGACGGTGTTGACCGGCTCGCACAGCCACGGCCAGGGGCATGAGACGACCTTCGCGCAACTAGTCTCGGACGGGCTCGGCATCGCGATCGAGAGCATCGAGATCGTCCACGGCGACAGCGCGAAAATTCCTTATGGCATGGGGACCTACGGCTCGCGCTCGCTTGCCGTCGGCGGCACCGCGATCGTCAAGGCGATGGACAAGGTGATTGCCAAGGGCCGCAAGATCGCCGCTCACCTCCTCGAAGCGGCCGAAGCGGACGTCGAGTTCAAGGACGGCAAATTCAGTGTCGCCGGCACCGACCGCTCAAAGAGCTTGGCCGAAGTGGCGCTGACCGCCTATGTGCCGCACAATTTTCCGCATGAGGAGCTGGAGCCGGGTCTTGACGAGACCGCGTTCTACGACCCGAAGAACTTTACTTTCCCGTCGGGCGCGCATATCGCCGAGGTCGAGATAGACCCCGAGACCGGGCAGGTTACGATCGTCAACTTCACGGCGAGCGACGATTTCGGGCGCATCCTCAACCCAATGATCGTCGAAGGCCAGGTGCATGGCGGTCTTGCCCAGGGCATCGGCCAGGCGCTGCTCGAGGGATGCGTCTACGACAAGGATACCGGCCAGCTGCTGACCGGTTCCTACAATGATTACGCGATGCCGCGCGCCGACGATCTGCCGTCATTCAAGCTGTCGACCAACGTGACGTTGTGCACCCATAACCCGCTGGGCGTGAAAGGCTGCGGCGAGGCCGGGGCGATCGGCGCG
>JBJMQW010000221.1:0-3948 GCA_045802495.1 Allostellaceae bacterium
ACACCGCCAGCCACACGGTCGCTGCTGCCGGATCGGTCCATTCAACCCGGTGGCGCCGATGCGGGACGATTTCGAGCCAATCACCAGGTTCGAGAAGGCGCGCCTCGGTTTCGTCGGCAAAACGCAGCCGCGCGGCGCCGGCGAGCAGCAGCACCCACTCGCCCTCTGCCTGATCGTACCAGAAGCCGGGTGGACTCACCTGGCCCCGCGAGACGATCCGCTCGATGCGCAAGCCAGGGCGGGAAAGCAGCGCATCCACGGCTTCCGCGGCATCAGCGCTGGGCAGCGGAAAGAGAAGGTTCATGACGGCACCGCGGCGAGCACCCCGACGATCGCGCGCCGCCAGCCGGCGTAGCGTTCGTCGCGCTCGGCGCTGGGCATGTTCGGCTCGAAGCGGCGCTCGGGCCGCCACTTCGCCGCCATGACGGCAGGCTCGGGATAGAGCCCGCGGCCAAACCCCGCGACATAGGCGGCACCCCACGCCGTGGTCTCGACGGAGGCGGGCCGCTCGACGACCGCCGGCAGGATGTCGGCGATAAATTGCATCGTCCAGTCGCTCACCGCCATCCCGCCGTCGACCCGCAGGCTCGACACCGCGACCCTGCCATCCGCCGCCATTGCTTCGACGAGATCGCGCGTCTGGTATCCGACCGCTTCGAGAGCGGCGCGTGCAATCTCGGCGAGGCCGCATTCCGCGGTCAGCCCGATCAGGGCTGCGCGCGCCTGCGGCGACCAGTAGGGAGCGCCGAGCCCGGCAAAGCCCGGGACCATGTAGAGCCGCTGTCGTGGGTCGCCGCGCATCGCGAGGCTTTCCGCCTCGGGCGCCGCCCGGATCGCGCCGAGCCGGTCGCGCAGCCACTGTACCGCCGCCCCCGCAACAAAAATGCTGCCTTCGAGCGCATAGGCGGTCTCGCCGCCTAGACGATACGCGATCGTCGTCAGCAACCGATGACGCGAGACGGTCGGCTCGCCGCCGATATTGAGAAGCGCGAAGGCGCCGGTGCCGTAGGTGGATTTCACCATGCCAGGCCGAAAGCAGGCCTGGCCGATCAGCGCCGCCTGCTGATCGCCCGCCACCCCTGTGATCGGGATCGCTGCGCCCAACAAATCTGGTGTTGCATTGCCGTGATCCGCGTCGGTATCCACCACCTCCGGCAATACCGCGAGGGGAATGCCGAAAGCCTGGAGGAGCGCCGCGTCCCATTCGAGACGACGGATGTCGAACAACATCGTCCGGGAAGCGTTTGTCACATCGGTCGCGTGTCGGCGGCCGCCGGTCAGCCGCCAAAGGAGAAAACTGTCGATCGTGCCGAAGGCGATTTCCCCCGCCTCGCTGCGCTGGCGAAGTCCCGGGATGGCATCGAGCAGCCAACGGATCTTCGACGCCGAAAAATAGGGGTCGATGATTAGCCCCGTGCGCTGCGCGACGGGTTCGGCAAGGCCCTCGGCGCACCAACGCTCGCACAGCGCCGCGGTCCGCCGGTCCTGCCAAACGATCGCCATGTGCACGGGCCGGCCGCTCGCGCGCTCCCACAACACCGTCGTCTCGCGCTGGTTTGTGAGCCCGATCGCTGCGATGGGCCCGTCCGCCGCTGCGGCGACCTCGCGACAAGTCGAAACGACGCTGCGCCAGATCTCTTCCGGATCGTGCTCGATCCAGCCCGGCTGCGGGCGGTGCTGGGTGAGTTCGATCTGTGCGGTGGTCCGCGCCTGCCCCGACGAATCGTACAGAATCGCCCGGGTGCTGGTCGTCCCCTGATCAATCGCCAGAACATATCCCGATACCGCCATCGTCGGCCTCATGCGGCAAAACCGAGCGTGAATAATGCCGCATTTCGTTTTTTGTTTTCCGTCCAAGATTATGACGACCGGCGACGGCGAAATTGGAGACCGTCGTCCGCCGCTTGGTCAAATACGTTCCGCGGTCGTAATGTTCTCTCGCCCGCATCCTTGCTCTGGTCCGCATCGCCGATGATTGAGATCCCCGCTTGAGAGGAAAGGGCATGAGCTCGACAATTCTTGTCGTGGACGACGAGCCGGACCTCGAAATTCTGGTCCAGCAAAAGTTCCGGCGCCAGATCCGCGACGGCGAGGTAAGGTTCCTGTTTGCGCACGACGGCGCGGAGGCGCTCGAACTGCTGCGCAATTGCGACGCCGTCGACATGGTGGTTAGCGACATCAACATGCCGCGGATGGATGGGCTTACGCTGCTGCAGAAAATCCAGGAGGCAGACGACCACCTCTCTACCGTC
The DNA here is from genome assembly GCA_045802495.1 of Allostellaceae bacterium. Classification (GTDB taxonomy): domain Bacteria; phylum Pseudomonadota; class Alphaproteobacteria; order ATCC43930; family CGMCC-115725; genus AP-15. The sequence goes on from JBJMQW010000221.1 coordinate 2,253, forward strand.
ATCGTCTCCGCCTATGGCGATATGACCAACATCCGCACCGCAATGAACCGCGGGGCTTTCGATTTTCTGACCAAACCGATCGATTTCACCGACCTCGAAGCCACGATCAACAAGACACTGCGGCATATCGCGACACTTCGCGAGGCGCGCCGCCGGCAGGTCTCCGCGGAACGCGCTCATGCGCTGCTGTCGCGTTATTTCTCTCCAAACCTTGCTGAACGGCTGGCGAGCGATCCCGACGCCGTCGATCTCGGCGGGCAACGCCGGGAGATCACGTCCCTCTTCACGGACATGGCCGGATTCACCTCTCTCGTGGAGACGCTCGAGCCCGAAATCATCGCGCCTCTGCTCAACGAATATCTCGGGGTGATGACGGACGTCGTCTTCGCCCACGGCGGAACAGTCGTGAAGATCATCGGCGACGCTTTGCACGTATTGTTCGGCGCACCGGCCGACCAGCCTGACCACGCAAGCCGTGCCGTCGCTTGCGCCCTTGCCCTCGACACCAACTCGCAGTCTTTTTCCGAGCGCTGGCGCGAGAAGGGGGTGGCCCTCGGCGCGACGCGTCTCGGATTGAATGCCGGCCCCGCGATCGTCGGAAATTTTGGCGGCGGACGCTATTTCGACTACACCGCCTACGGCGACACCGTAAATATCGCAGCCCGCCTCGAAGCGGCCAACAAGCAGCTCGGCACCCGCATCTGCCTCGGCGAGAGCGTGGCGACACGGGTTCCAGGCTTCAAGGGGAGGCCGGTGGGGGAGCTTTTATTGCGCGGGCGGCGCGAGCCGCTGCGCGCATTCGAGCCGCTTTCCCCGGAGGCTTACGACGATCCGGCGACCCAAGCCTATCTCAACGCCTTCGAGAAGCTCGAAGCGGGAGACCCGACCGCAACCTCGGCTTTTGCTGCGCTCCTCGGCCTGCGCGGCGACGACCAGCTGGTCGGTTTTCACCTGAAGCGGCTGCTGAACGGCGCTACCGGCGCGCAGATAATGCTCGACTGAGCGATTGCCTGATCTGATGCCGCGGGATCGATCTCGTCCGTGTGGATCGTCTTGTTGTTGGGCCGGGAAATCCTCGGTCACCTCCGCGCTGCTTTGGAATTTTATGTCAAGTTGACCGCCCTTCGGCCCTACCCGGACCGCTGTCATATCGGGTACTGGGCAAGCCCCGGCGCCAGACCCAGCCCCGCCCCTGGACCCAAACTCAGCCTGGGCCACGCCAACCTCCGCGTGCCAACCGCCCCCATGCCCATGAACATTGCCGAGAATCGGAGAGACAACAAAGATGGCCAGAACCACAGCAAGGATAGACAGCTTACGTGCCATAGGCATCCCTTTCTCAGGGTCGATGCCGCATCCTGCAGACTACGACCCCGCCTACCCCAACAAACATATCCACTTGCCGAAGTTGCACCGGAGCTTGTGGTATCGTGCCAGCATGACCTTTGACGGCCTGAAGCAGAATCCTGCCGTCCCCATTTTCTCCGGCCTGACGACGGTGTCGCTGGCGGGATTGCCGCTGCGCTGCCGAGTCGCGGCAATTCCGATCCAATCCGATATCCTCTTCTGGGATCGGCGGAGTAGCAGCGGGTCGACACCCGGCCCTCTTTCCGTCGTTGGCCGCCCGTGATTGCTGCAGTGCAGCGCGTCTGCACTCGCTTCCGTGAAGAAGCAGCTCGGGGCACCCTTGCGACGT
>JBJMQW010000222.1:0-15513 GCA_045802495.1 Allostellaceae bacterium
CGCATTTTTATTGAAGATTAAAAAAGAGGAGGCGCTCTTGACCAACTTCCACGACCACACGATCGACCAAGCCCTTGACAAGGAACCGACGGCAAGGTTTTTTGCCAGGATTTTTGGCCTTGAATACGAGGGTCCGGTCTCGCATTTCGCCCCCGTGCGGATCAACGAGACCTTGACGATCGACTTTGACAATTGGGACAGCTTTGAGCGGCATCACTATGCCTTTAAGGTCAGCGAAGCGGAGTTTGACGGGATCTTCGACCGGGTCCACGCCGAGGGCCTCGCCTATGGCAGCGGGCCGCGCGCGGCGGAGAATATGGAGATCAATCACCGCAATGGCGGCCGCGGGTTCTATTTCCGCGACCCCAACGGTCACCTGCTTGAGGTGCTGACCGCCTAGCCCACTTTGGAGGAAGGAAGCATGTCGCAGATTGTCGATCAGCGGCCGCCGGTAGCGGTCGGTCATGTCCGGTTCCCCGCAACCGATGTCGCCGCTGCCGAGCGGTGGCTCGTAACCGTCGGCTTGCGCCCGATCTTTGCCGATGACAGCCTCGCCGTCCTCGAGCTGCGCGGCGGCACGCATGTCGTCGTCAGAAGGGCGGAACAGCCGCCAAGGGCCGGCTCAGCCGCGCCCTTCGACCTGATGGTGGACGATATCGAGGCGGCGCGCCGTGATTATGCGGCGAAAGGTCTTGCGCCCTCCGAGATCAGCAGAGGCCGGATCCACGATTCATTCCACCTCCCGGGGCCCGACGGGTACGATTTCACGGTCACCTCGTCGCATGCCGGGGGAAGGGCCGTCTAGGCCGCCATCTCGCCGGCCTGTAGCCGGCTTGTAGGGCGGAAAAGCGAAAGCGCATTCCGCCATGCTCGATACCGAAAAAGGCGGAATGCGCCGCGCTTTTCCGCCCCACGCTAACCTATGCGTACTCTGTGGCGGCGCGACCCGGCGAAGGAGGGTGCCGCGCTAATCGAAGCCCGCATAGCGAAGATCGTCATGGGTTTCGGATGTGGCAATCCCACTCGTCGAATGGCTAGGAGGCTGCCTTCCATTTTTATCTGACGATTCTGGCCGTCTTGATTTTCGTCAACCAGAAGGATGACGATCTCGAGATCGGACGCCGGTAGCCACAGCGAGAAAGCACCGATCCCATGGCGAAATTCAGGACCCTCGACGACATCGATATGGGCGGCAAAACAGTGCTGTTGCGCGCCGATCTGAACGTCCCCGTCAGAGACGGCATGGTAACCGATGCGACCCGCATCGAGCGGCTGGTGCCGACGATCGAGGCGATGATCCAGAAGGGCGCGAAGGTGATTGTGATGTCGCATTTCGACCGCCCCCGGGGGAAGCCCGACCCTGACTTTTCGTTGCGGCCGCTGATCGGACCGCTGGAGAAGGCGATCGGCGGCCGCAAGGTAGCTTTTGGCGCGGATTGTATCGGACCCGAAGCAAAGCGGGTGGCCGCAGCGCTGCAACCGGGAGAGGTTGCGCTTCTCGAAAACCTTCGCTTCCATCCCGGTGAGGAAGCTAACTCGCCCGAGTTTGCCCAGGCCCTCGCGGAACTCGGCGACATTTATATCGACGATGCCTTCTCGGCAGCGCATCGCGCGCATGCCTCGATCGCCGCCCTCGCGCAACTGCTGCCGGCCGCCGCGGGAAAGCTGATGGAAGCCGAGCTCGACGCCCTCACAGCGGCGCTCGAAACTCCACGGCGCCCGGTGCTGGCGCTGATCGGCGGCGCCAAAGTATCGACCAAGCTCGATCTGCTGAAATTCCTGATCGGCAAGGTCGATATGCTTGCGATCGGCGGAGCGATGGCGAACACGCTCCTGATGGCGCAAGGGAAAGAGGTCGGGCGCTCGCTCTGCGAACGCGATATGACCGAAACGGCGCGCCAGATCCTTGCTCTCGCCGCGCGCAGGGGCTGTCGCGTGATCCTTCCCGTAGACGCCGTTGTCGCGCCTCAGCTGGCGCCCGGAACCACGACCGACGAGGTGGCGATCGACGCTGTTCCGCGCGATAGGATGATCCTCGACATCGGGCCAAAGACGGTTGCCCTCATCGGCGCGGCGCTCGAAGAGGCGCGTACCCTTGTGTGGAATGGGCCGCTCGGCGCTTTCGAGACGCCGCCCTTCGACCGCGCCACGATCGCGGTTTCGAAGCAAGTGAGCGAACTCACTCAGTCGGGCAAACTGCTCAGCGTCGCCGGCGGTGGCGACACGGTTGCAGCGCTCGCTGCGGCGGGAGTGAGCGACCGGCTATCTTATGTCTCGACGGCGGGTGGCGCCTTTCTCGAATGGCTCGAAGGCCGCGAATTGCCGGGCGTCGCCGCGCTTATGGCTGCGTCGGCCCGCTAGTGCCCGGTCGACTGCTCGGATACGTCACGCTGACCGCAGGAGAGGCCGCATGAAAGCGTCGGATGTCATGACCCGCAGCGTCGTCAGCGTCGGACGCGGAACGCCGATTGCGAAAGCCATCCGCCTGATGCTCGAGAATCATGTCAGCGGCCTCCCCGTGCTGGATGCTGACGGGAAGGTGGTCGGCATTCTGACCGAGGGCGACCTGCTGCGCCGCAGCGAAACCGGAACTGAGCGGCAGCGCCCGCGCTGGCTTGAGATTGTGATGGGACCCGGAAGAATTGCCGGAGAGTATGTCCGGACCCACGGGCGACGGGTGGAAGACGTCATGACTCATGACGTCGTCGGCGTGACCGAAGAGACGCCGCTGGACGAGGTCGTGCATTTGATGGAACGGCACCGGATCAAGCGGGTCCCGGTGCTGGCTGCCGAGCGGCCGGTCGGAATGCTCAGCCGTGCCGATCTGCTCCGCGCCCTCGCCCGTGCCCTGGACGAGAAACCGATAGCCAGCCCCGATGACGACGAGATCCTCGCGCGCATTCTCGCCGAGCTCGGCCGGTCGGCCTGGGTGCCGCGCGACGGCGTCGAGATCACGGTGAAGAACGGCGTCGTCGACCTCAACGGGGTCATCCTTGAGGAGAACGAGCGCGAGGCCCTGCGGGTGGTGGCGGAGAATACGCCCGGGGTCAAAGCCGTCGAGGATCATCTTGCCTGGATCGAACCCGTCTCCGGCACGGTTATCGATCCTCCCAAAAGGGAGCAGGACCGGCCGTCCTAGGCGGCGTTCGGCGTTCGATTGCGGAAACTTGGGCGCGGCGAATGCGTCTCCACCGCCTTGAGAACGCACCGCAAGTCGGAGAACCGGAATGGTTTCTCGAGCAATCCGGGCGGTTGATCCTTCCGCAATTTGTCCGCATGAAATTCCCGCCCGGTCAAGGTAACCGTCCGGATCCCGAGAGTCGCGCATTGTCTGCTCAGATCGAGACCCGGGTTGCCGGTCAGCACCATGTCGGTCACCAGCACGTCGATCACGCTGCTGGCGAGCCACACGCTGGCCTCGATCGCGTTCTCACAAGCCCGAACGTCGTGCCCGAAATCGCCGAGGATGCCGGCGATGAATTCCCGAATGGCTCTGTTCGGCTCCGCCAGGAGAACGCGCGCCATCGAATGACCTGACCTTTAACCGCATAACGTGAGTGAAATCGAAGCGCACATGGCTTAAGAAGGAGTAAAGACCGAATGCGGATCCCGTCGGCTGTCCAAAGGAGGACTGGATGAGGCCACCGGTGAAGAAAAGCGGTGCGGCTTGCGGGGCGGAAATCGTCTTCGATCTCAGGCGGGACTTGGACGACACGACTTTTCACGAAATCGAGTGTGCGTTTCACCAAAACATCGTCGTCGTCTTTCGGGCGCAGCAACTCTCCAACCGGAAGCACATAGAGTTCAGCTCGCGGTTCGGCGAGCTCGAGATCCACATCGTCAAGAAATATCTGCTGCCGGATTTTCCGGAAATCCTGCTGATTTCCAATATCCGCAACGAGCAGGGCGAGCATATCGGTCTCGCCGACGCTGGATTTACCTGGCATACCGACACCTCCTATCGGCGCCGGCCGAGCCGTTGTTCGCTGCTCTACGCGAAGGAGGTGCCGCATCGCGGCGGCCAGCCCCTCGGCGATACGGTCTTTGCCAATGCGATTGCGGCCTATGAGGCATTGCCGGAGGCCGCGAAAAAGCGCATCGACGGCATGAAGGCCATTCATCGGTATTCGGCGCGCCGCCGAGTGGCCGACAGCCCGCGCCCCAAGCTGACGGCGCAGCAACTCGCAGAAACTCCCGATATTGCTCACCCGATCGTCCGCACGCATCCCTATACCGGCCGCAAGGCGCTCTACGTAACCGCCGGCGAATGCGTCGGCATCGAGGGAGTGCCTGAAGACGAGGCGCTGGATTTGATTGCGGAGCTCGACGCGCATTGCGTGCGGCCCGAGTTTCTGTATCGCCACAAATGGCAGGTCGGCGACCTGTTGATCTGGGACAACGCCGCGTCGATGCACCTCGCGATCTGCGATTACGCTTTGCCGGAGCGGCGCTTGATGCACCGGACCACCGTCATCGGCACGGTCCCGTTCTAATGCGAAGGTCCTGAATGCTTGCGCAATTGCGCCGGGCGGCGATCGCCCCGCTATGGATTGCCCAGCTGGCCAGCGGCACGAAATCGTTCGAGCGCAATCTCGTCATCGGCAGCCGTCGGCTAAACCAATGGGGGCTGCATGCCGGTCGGGTGACCCTCGCCCACCGGCTGGCAAGGGCGAGACGGCGGAAGCTCGCCAATCTTGTCGCCCCGCAAGACCGCGATGCCTTCGCGCGCGACGGTTTTGTGGTTCGCCCCAACTTTCTGCCAGCCGAGCAGTTCGCGGTGCTGCTCGCCCAAGTCAAAGCCTATCGCGGACCGCTGCGGGAGATCTCGGAAGGCGACACGGTGCTGCGCAAGATCGCGCTCGACAAGAAGGCGCTGGCTGATCTTCCCGGACTGAATGCGGTATTGCGGTCACCCGACTGGCAGGGCCTCATTCGTTATGTCGGGAGTCGTGACGCGGAACCCGTCGTTTGGGTGCAGAGCATCCTGCGTCACGCGTGCCCGGGGCCCGCCGATCCGCAAACGGTGCTGCACGCCGACACATTCCACCCGACGGTGAAGGCTTGGCTGTTCCTGACGGACGTCGCCGAGGAGGCCGGCCCCTTCACTTACGTTCCAGGTTCGCACCGCCTGAGCCCGGAGAGGCTCGACTGGGAGCGCCGGATGAGCCTTGCGGCCCGTCACTCTCCGAACGCCGAGATCCGCCAGGGATCCTTTCGCATCGATCAGGCCGAGCTGCCGTCGCTCGGCCTGCCGCAGCCGCGCAGTTTTGCCGTTCCTGGCAACACCTTGGTCGTTGCCGATACCTTCGGCTTCCACGCGCGCGGGCCGAGCAACCGCCCCTCGCTTCGCGTCGAGATCTGGGCCTATGGACGGCGCAGTCCGTTCCTGCCGTGGGCGACGCTCTTTCCGTGGACGACGGCGGCGTTGGGGCGGCGCAGCGTGCTCGCATGGCAAATTGGCGATTTGCTCGAAGCGGCGGGCATCAAAAAACACCGCTGGCGGAAACAAACCGGCCTATCGGCGTTCGACCCGCCGAGCCGTGGGAATTCACTCGCCGCGTAGACCGAACCGGGTGCGGGCAAGCGCCGCGCCGGCGCTGAGCGCCATCAGCTTTTTGATTGCGAGCGCGTGATCCATCGGCGCCATGCCGCAATTGGTGCAGGGATAGAGCCGCTCGACCGGCACAAACCGCGCCGCCTCCGCGATTGTCGCAGCGACCTCCTCCGGTGTTTCGAGCCGCTCGCTGGCTACGTCGATCGCTCCGAGGAGGACGTCCTTGCCCTGCAGAAGGCCGAGCAGTTCGACCGGCACCTTGGCGCCCGCGCATTCGACCGAGATTTGATCGATCCGGCTGCCCGCGAGGGCAGGGAAGATCGCCTCGTATTGACGCCATTCCGTGCCAAGGGTCGCTTTCCAATCGATATTCGCCTTGATGCCATAGCCGTAGCAGATGTGCACCGCGGTCTTGCAGCGGAGGCCCTCGGCGGCTCGATGCAACGCCGAGATTCCCCACACTCCGACATCTTGCATGTAGACGTTGAAGGCGGGCTCGTCGAACTGGATGACATCGACGCCGGTTGCCGCCAATTCGCGCGCCTCCTCGTTCAGCAGCGCGGCAAATGCCATCGCCAGCGCGACCTTGTCGCCGTAATGCTCGTCGGCGATCGTGTCGACGATCGTCATCGGTCCGGGCAGCGTAAATTTGAGGCGGCGGCCTGTATGGGCCCTGGCTATTTCGGCCTCGAAGCGATGCACGCTCCGCCGGCGCCGAAGCGGGCCGGTAACAATCGGCACTTCCGCATTGTAGCGGTTGTTGCGAATGCCCATTGTGACCCGGCGGCCAAAATCGATGCCGTCGATCTGCTCGAGAAAACCGTGGACGAAATGCTGGCGCGCCTGCTCGCCATCGGTGACGATGTCGATGCCAGCGTCTTCCTGCTCCTTCAACCGCAGCACTGTCGCGTCGCGCTTCGCCGCCAGGAGCGCCTCACCGTCGAGGCGCCATGGCGCCCACAACACTCCCGGCTGCGCCAGCCAGGCCGGTTTCGGCAAGCTCCCGGCAATCGTCGTCTTGAGCATCTTATCCTTCCGGGGAGACGGCGACAGGCCAATTGATGCCGACGGCGTTAGTGTCACCGGTGGGGTCGGCGTTTGGGACATCGATCGTGGTGAAGACGCCGGCGGCATCGCGCAGAAAGCCACGGAAGCCCCCGGCGAGCCCGGAGCCGGGAACGGCAGCGACAAAGGTGCCGACCATCCGGCCGCTGTCGTCGATGTCGGAGGCGATCGTGTCCGTACTGTCGGGAGCGTCGATCGTCGTGACCACCCCCCGATGCAGTAGGAAACCGTGTGACCGGCCCTCCGCATCGACGTACTCGCCGACGATCTGACCCTGGTTGTTGATGCCGAAGGGCTGGGTCCGCACCGCGCCTGGGACGGCGATCGTGGTGAAGACGCCGTTGTGCCACAGGAACCCGTGGGACAATTTGAGGGTAGGTGCGTTGGCGTCATCGCTGTACGCACCGACGATCTGGCCTTGCGCGTTCCCGCGCGCGAGAACGGTTGCCCTCGCGCCGGGGAAGTCGACGGTGGTGAAGCGGTCGTTGCGATGGATGAACCCGTGCAACATCCCGCGCTGATCGACGTACCCGCCCACAATCGCGCCACGGTCATCGATGCCGAAGACTGCCGTGAACGCGCCGGCGCCCGGCGCATCGACGATGGTGAAGACGCCGCCCTCGGCCATGAATCCATGGCCCCTGACGCCAACATCGGTGTTGCCGTTGGGGTTGGGTTGCAGATGCTCGGCGCCGTGAGGTTCTTGGGAGTCAGCGGTCAACGAGGTGGCGCTCAAGAAGGTGAGAGCGAACGCGCATACAACGAGCGCCTTGCCCAGCTTCGAGCAAATGCCTCGGATTATCCGGTTCATTGTCTTTCCTCCTTCAGGTTTCCGCAGAATAGAGCGACTAGATTTCCGCAGAACAGAGCGACGCTACTGCGCCTGTCCAGTATCGATGGTCGACACGGCTGCCAGAGCCTACACTGTCGCAGCGAGTGCGATCCATAACTTGCGCAGCATGATGCTCTCCTGTTTTCGCTCATGCGAGCGAGGTTGGGATTGCCGTCATCGGAGGGGCGAGATCGCCGCTCCTGTCCGCTAGTACGCCCCAGAGTGCAGATCGGATGCAGGCCTCACCTCTTCGTGAGGCAGTTGCTGGGAGGCGCCGAGGATTGTTCCGGCCTCGGCTTCGCGCGTATTAAGCTAACAGAGGCTGATGCAGAGATCGGCGATCACGACAAACCGACCGGGCGGCGTGGGCGGCGGCGAAGTGCCAAGCAGCCGGCTAGGGGTCGCGTTTATGAGAGCACTGGAGGACCCGACTGCCATCGTTACTTTGAGGTTTAGAGGTCAATGCGAGCAATGACTCGCGGTCAATCTTGCCTAGGCTGGTCCGAGGAATTTCGTCGATTATATGCAGGCTTTCCGGGATTTTGTAGTCGGCGAGCAAGGCAATGACACCGGCGAGGATCTCTTTGAGGATTATTGCCCGCGTGCCGCGCTCCATCTGCACGAAGCCCGCGACCCGCTGACCGAGCACACGATCCGGCACACCGACCACCGCGGCGTCGCGGACGGCGGGATGGGCGGCCAGTACGCGCTCGATCTCGGCCGGAGAGATGCCCAAGCCGCCGCGGATGATGAGGTCCTTTTTGCGCCCCACAAACCAGAGATCATCATCATTCCGGCCGCGCCGCATCAAATCACCGGTGCGAAACCAGCCGTCCTCCGGGACCTCCTCTATCGCGGCTGGCCCCGACCAATAGCCGATCGCGACGTTCGGCCCGCGTAAAGCCAGTTCGCCAATCTCGCCCCTGGGCACCGGAGCACCGCTGTCATCGATCAAGAGCACTTCCGCGCCTTCGACAATGCGGCTCACCGGCCCCGACTCCAACCCATAGGTGAGAGAGCCAGCCGCCTCGGTCGCGCCCCAAAAACTCCGCAGTGGTGTCCCAAACCAGGTGCCGAACTCCTCCTGCAGTCGAGCCGGACAGACATCGCCAGATGACAGACAGATCTGCAGAGAACGGACCTGCCGCCTGCGCGCCTGCTGGCATTCCAACAACGCGGCGAACATCGCCGGCACTGCTGGAAGCCAGGTGCACCGGTGGCGCTCGATAGCATCGAGTATGGCATCGGCATCAAAGCGTTCCGGCAGAACGACCGGCGCGCCGACATCGACGGAGGCCAGGAGGGTGAACAGCCCGAACCCATGTGTCAGCGGTAGCGGGATTATCGCAACCTGGTCGCCATCGAGGCCTAGATGGCTCGCGGACGCGACCATGGCCGCCAGTGTTGCTTGCGTATGAATAGCGAGTTTGGGCCGGCCGGACGTTCCAGACGTCGTCAGCAGTATCGCGGGCGCGTCGAAATTCGGCTCGGCTTCAATCGGTTCGGCACTGCTGCCATCCTCGAGCAGTCTCGTCCAGGGTTGTGACCAGGGGTCGTCGACCGGTCCGCCGATAATGTAACGCCCAGTGGATGGAATGATCGAGGCATCGATCGGTGCGACGCGTCGGTAGAGTTCCGCCTGGCCGATATAGAGCGCAGGCTGCAACCGCTCCAACAGGGGCCGCAGTTCCGCCAATTTCAATTTGGTATTCAGGGGCGCCGCAATAACCCCAATGCGAAAGCAGGCGTAGTAAGCGACGACCAGCTCTGCCGCATTCGTTATGTGCAGCGCGACACGATCCCCTTCGCGAAGACCACGCATCATCAATCCGCGTGCGAGACACTCCACTTCAGTCTTCAGCCGCTGGTATGTCCAAACGTCTTGACCGCTGAGGAAAGCCACACTCTCGGGGTGGGAGTTCGCACGATGATGCAGAGCTTCGACCAGTGCAGTTGTCATTTGCCTTCCTTAAATATGGCGTGGGGACCTGTCGCCCTCCGCGGCAAGGAGCATGAGCTGTCTCAACCACGCCGTGATCTCAGTCGCCGAAAACGCGTCACGATCGTAGCGCCGCAGAGGTGAGATTTATGATCACAGTCAGCAGCCGGCCGACGAGCACCGAGGAGGGGTCCAGTGCATCAGCTCATCATAGAGCTGGTCGATCACCTGGCCATGCAAGCCGCGGTAATCCAACTTTGTGTCGGGCGGGACACTCGGTTGAGCAACGGTCGGCCGGTGAGTGTTGGGCATTGCCTGCGATGGGATGATTGCGGGTCGGGAAGGCCCAGTCGCCAAGTCGGCACCCAACGAGCTCGCGGGGAGGGAGCCAAAAGTGATGCTGAGCGCCGCTAAGGCACTGACTGTCCCGCGCGCTCTGCCCATGAGCGTACAATGTGCAGTGACAATGCTTGTTGACACGCCCAACCTCCTCGTTCGTAGATTTAAAGAGGATGGTGAGCTTGCGCTACGGCGAGATTTCAGTGCGGGAAAAACGTGTTACAATTGTAGCTTTGCCGACCGAACGCTTTGGGACCTTCATGCAGCGCGCCAAAAGCTAAGGTGAGGCGGCGGACACGAGCGGTCACCACCAACGTTCCGATACCGATCTTGTCAACCCCGCCGTTACCAGCAGAAGCGGCATGTTCGGCAGGCGCTTATGCAGCGCGCCGGTGGCAGCATCTGTCGGGTGCCGTGAACAGCCATTCGCGATGTTCGCGTCAAACGGCTCAGTTCGACCCACAACAGGACTTCGACGACATCGGCAGCAATGCCGACCCACGCCTCCAATTCCGGTCATTGTCTGACAGCGGCCATAGATCTTGGCGTGTCAACACCAGCTCTGCACCGCTGGATTGCGCCCCGATCGTTTGATCGTGGCCGTTGCGGCAACACAGGCGCTGCGGGCAACGCGTAATATCTCCCGTGCCGGGCGCCTATTCGTCATGCATTACCTTGTGCAACCCGAGCGCAGCCGCAGCGCATTTCGGCAGCACTGGCCGCGGTTACAGTCGTAACCCGATTCCGCAGACCCGAAATCGCCCAGTAACATCGCATCCCAAAATACTGAGCGTCCGGACGAGATGTCGCCGGAGCGGTTTCGTGAGCAACCCGCTTCAGCGCGACGGCATCTCATCAAACTGTCCGGAGGCAAACGTAAATCTGAGGAGGATCACAATGGCAGCAACAACGAGGGCAGAGAAGCCCGTACGCACCGGGTTCGATGAGCAACAAGGCGGCGCCGGCGCGGCCGCGCTGGAAGCCATCGACCGCCTGGACCAGTTGCTTCGGGAGGAGGTAATCCCGCGGCTTCCCGGCCAGGAAACCCAAGTCGAAGATAAGCTGGACGGCGCGAACTACGACGAGGAGGACGAAGCACCCGCAGTCGCGCTTGCCGCCGGCGGCACGCTGCCGTGCAGAAAGGGTGGCCCGACCGCGGCGGACAAGGCCGTGGTCAAGAAGATCGGGCCCAAGCTTCGCGGCAAGCTGCGCGGGCATCTGACCGCTGACCGCATCTGTTGCGCCCGGCGGATCGTCGCGGCCGTCAAGGCTCGTCGTCTGCATAGGCGCGCGGCGGTGATCGCGGTGACCACCACGATCGTCGAAGCGTCGCTTCTCAACGTAACTTACGGTGACCGCGACAGCCTGGGTCTGTTCCAACAGCGGGCGTCCTGGGGCAGCCGTGCGCAGCGCCTGAACCCAACCTGGGCGACCAATGCGTTCCTCGGCGCGATGCTCAAGAAATTCCCGAACAACTCATGGATGAAGACGCCGATCGGCAAGGTGTGCCAGGCCGTGCAGGTCTCGGCCTTCCCTGGACGGTACCAGCCCGAGGTCGCCGACGCCCGCACCATTGTCATCGCGCTCTGGGCTGCGGGCAAGACCTTGGCAGGAACGTTCGCCGAGACGGAGGAGCCGGACGATGCCAATCAGGCTGCTCTGCAGGCGATCCAGCGCATAGCCCGGATGCTGACGGAGGAGGTGATCCCGCAGCTGTCCGGCGATAGCGGCGATGAGGAGCCAGAGCCGCCGGACATGCCGGGAGAAGGCGAGGACGAGCCGCTGGCAGACGATACCCCCCCGGCGGTGACGGACGCTTTCGAGGAGCTTTACGGAACCCTGTCGGCGGAACAGGCCGAGGCGCTGGCGGACCTGTTCACCGCAATCGCTGATGCGCAGGCCGAAGGTGGCGAAAACGGCAGCGAACCCCCAGGCGACGAGGAGCCACCGGAGGACGCGCCGGAGACCAGCCGTCCGGGCGCGGGCCGGCCCGCTTCGAGGCGGACGCACGAATACGCGTGATTGCGGCGAGCACGATCGGAGCCCGTCGCACGGCAATCCATGCCGTGAGGCAACGCGGATCGCGGGCGCTGGACGCGCCCGCTTCCGCGGAACCTCCCGCGACGGGCTTCGGCCGCACAACAGATGGAGGTTAACGATGACAGCGGCAGCGAAAGCGAAATCGGAGATCGGGAGGGTCATGCACCCTTCATTCGACGAGCAGCAGGGCGACGCCGGAGCGACGGCGTTAAGGGCCGTTCGGACGATCGCCAACCTGCTGACGGAGGAGGTAATCCCGAGGCTCTCCCACGCGACCGATGACGGAAAGACCGGCCTGAACGGTATCGGACGGACGCCGGGTGAAGAGATGCCCGGCGATGTCCCGCATGAGAACGGGATCATTCCCCAAACAGTGCTGGCGGCGTTGGCGGAGCTTCAACAGGTCCTGTCGGCGGAAGCGGCCAACGCGCTGGCCGCGCTGTTCCGGACGGCAACGAAAAGCCGGGCTGAGGGACGCGAGGAGCCGGGGACCCGACTTGCCATTGTGCCTGACCACGAGAGGACACTCGCCGGCAGGCCGATCAAGGTGAAGCCGGGTGTGCGGATCGGACCTGTTGGGAAGCAGCTGGTAAGGATTCTCGAGCACTACCCAAAAAAGGCCGAGATCGCGATCACCAGCGGCTATCGTCCGGAGAAAGGAAGCCACCATGGCGGGCTGGTGTACCGTGGCAGCCCGACGGCCGCGATCGACATTGGTGGCGGCGGCCTCAATCCCACCGGGTCGCGCAGGATGCGCGATGTCGCAAGGTGGCTCTATAACCACTTCGCGGCCGACACCGTCGAGCTGATCCATACCACGCCATACACGACGGATGCCGGCTTCTACGTCAAGAACCAGCGGAAATACCCAGGCGGCGGTCCCTACGACAAGCAGACGAGACAGCAACATCGCAACCACGTGCATTTCGCGACATCCAAGAGCCTCGCCAAAAAAATCCTTGCCCGGCTAGGAAAGCCCCGCTCACAGCAATTGTCTTCCGGTGGAGAACGCCCGCCGATGGCGGGACGAGATCGACGGGTGGCAGCCTAACCGTGCCGCTCGATAACCCTTTTACACTTGGGAGATAAAAATGGGCGCTCCATCCCCCGACCTTTGCAATCTCTGGCTAGCACGCGCCTTTAATGCGCACGATGTTGAAGCTGCTGCGGCGATGTATCACCCTGACGCTTCGATCGTCCAGGTGGGCGAGGTCCACGGCGCTACCAGGATTGCACGCGGCTCCGACGCCATTCGTAAAACAATGGCCGCTTATATCGGCTTGAAGCCGCACATGGACGTCGCAACCCATCACACTACGGTCGCCGGCGACTTCGCCCTGACGCGATCGCAATGGCTCATCAAGGGCACTGACAAAGATGGCCGGCCGACCGAAGTGCATCATCACGGTATGGAGGTGCATCGCCGGCTGCCGGACGGCACATGGGTGTTCTTCATGGATCATCCATACGGCGCGGATCCGGACTGGGCTGTCGAGGTCCCGCCACATACGGAATAGCGGGCACAATCCTGACGCTGGCGGGGCTGCCAGCGCGCCAGCCCGACGCCGGGGTGGCTGGCGCCAGCAAACCCGCCCGCGCTGCCGTCAGCCTCGCCATCATCGACGCAGCCGTCGCCAAGCCATCGGCCATTCCGAACTGACGCATCCGGCTTCTGTTCCCACATCACCCGCCGCCCCATGCGGCACGGCAGTTTTCACGGAGAGCATGCATGGACAGCGCCACTGAGCGAATTTCCCACACAATGCCCAAAGGTGCGTTCAATCCCAATCTCCCAGCGGCGGAGGTCAAGGATCGTCTCCTGACCGACATCCTCGGGCTGGCGCCCGACATCGCTTCCCGCGCCGGGGAGTTCGAAATGGCGCGCTGCATCCCGCTCGACCTCGTTGCGAGGTTACGCTCGGTCGGCATCTACCGCATGCTCGTGCCGGGCAGTCACGGCGGGCTTGAGCTCGATCTTCCTTCCGCCCTCGACATCTGCTCCGCCCTGGCGCGCATCGACGGCTCCGTGGGTTGGACGGCGATGATCGGCAGCGGCAGCACGCTGTTCGCACCGCTGCTGCCGCGCGATATCTACGAACGGATCTACCGAAACGGCCCGGACGTCATCGTCGCCGGCTCGACCGCGCCGTTCGGCAAGGCCGAAGCAGTGCCCGGCGGGTGGCGGGTAAGCGGCCGCTGGCCCTTTGCCAGCGCCTGTCAGCACGCCGACTGGCTGGCGGGCTTCTGCATCATGTCCAAAGACGGCCAGCCGATTCCCGGCGAGCGCGGCCAGCCGCTCGTGCGCGCCGTGCTGTTGCCTGCGGAGAATTGGCGGATCGAGGATACGTGGGATGCCGCCGGGCTCAAGGGCACCGGCAGCCACGATATCGTGCTGGTCGACAAGACGGTTCCCGAGGCGAATTTCTTTTCGTTCGAGTCGCCGCCGTGCTTGCCTGGCCCACTCTACCGCACGGTGCCGTACTGCCTGCCGCTCTTCCTCGGCGCAGTAGGGGTCGGCATCGCCGGAGGCGCGCTCGACGATCTCGTCAAATTCGCCGGCGCCGGCCGCCGGCCGTTGCGCTCTACCGTGCCGATGCACGCTTCGGAAGTTTTCCAACACGATCTCGGCCGCATCGATGCCGACCTCAGGGCGGCGCGAAGCTTCCTCGAAGTTCAGGCCGCGAGCCACTGGCGGCACGCACAGGCCGGAACGCTCCGGGGCGAAGGTCTGCTCACCGAGGGCGTCCAGGCCGGGATTTGGATCGTGGAGACCTGCAGCCGTGTCGCCGATGCCTGTTTTTCGCTGGGCGGCGGGGCCGCGCTGTACGCGCACTCTCCGCTGCAGCGGCGCATGCGCGACCTGCACGCCGCCGCCCAGCACGCGCGAATTCATCAGCGCGAGTATCTCGCCTGCGGCAAGGCCGTCCTTGGCCGTTACGGTCTCGACGTCGCGGGAGCCTAGGGGTGCAGAACGCCGCCACGTCGTGATATTGCTCCTGCTGACCTTGAAAGGCGATCAGTGTCATCATTCGGTTTTGCGAACTGAAACCGATCCCTGTTGGCTGGGAGCATGGCCGTCAGGCGAGCGTTGCGCCCGACAGCGGCAGCAGAACCCTACCGCGCGACGACTGTTTCTGCGGTCTTTCCTAGCAGTCGGAGACGGAGGCCGAAATAACCTCATGCCGCTCAGGCCCTATTGGCAAGGCGGGCATTGCAGCGTCAGTCGCGCGCTTTCGATCGGCAGTATCGGCAACAACGACAGCTCTAGGTCCTCCATTGCGCAATCCGGTCTCTTCACGACTTTGGTGCTGCCGTTCTGCTCTGTGACGGTGGCAACGCGTTCGAGGGCCGCCTTGTCCAATTGCTCGACCAAACCATGGCATAGCCACAGATGCGGCGTCACCATGCGCAACACGTTGCTGCACCACGCCGCGCTCATACGCCAATCCTTCAGCCCGTGTTGGTGCTCGTGAAGGATGCCCCGGAAAAAGTTCAGAATACTCATCTCTTCGTAAACGGTGCCCTCGTAGCTTTCGGCGCGGTCGAAAACCGGTATCCAGGTCGCCTGCGCGTGCCACGCCTGCAACGGCGCATATTCGGAGGCCAGCGCATCAAGCCGCGTCTTCAAGTCGTCGAGTGTGGTGTCGAGGTGCCGCAGGCAATCGGCGTGGTTGATGATCCAGCTGAACAGATGCACCGTATGGCCCTGAGCTACTTCACCGACATTGCGGCCGCGCATCTTGC
>JBJMQW010000223.1:0-8903 GCA_045802495.1 Allostellaceae bacterium
CGACCTCCTCCCGGCGGACGCCTATAGCGACTCGGGTCCGGCGCGCATGACTCCTCCCGCCGCTCCTTCCGCCTATACTGGGAAAGAGTTAGGGTGGGAGAAGGCGCTGCGCGGTGGAGGCTGCCGGCGCTATTCGGTGGCCTGTTGCTGGCAAGCGCGGCAGGCGGACTGGCGGCTCAGCTCGACCACAATTTGCGAGCCTTTGTCATCGCCGCCCTGATCCAAGGAGCAGTCTGGGCGGCTGCCGCAGCGGTGATCCTGAGCGGCCGCGGTCGGCGGCCCCCTTTGGCCCTGATCCTCGGAGCGGCGGCCCTGCTGCGCTTGACCGCACTCTCGGCGCCAGTCTTTTTGTCCGACGATGTAAACCGCTATATCTGGGATGGGCGCGTCCAAGCCTCCGGGATCAATCCTTATCGCTATCTTCCAACCGACCCGGAACTTGAGCCGCTACGGGACCAGGAGATCTTTCCGAACATCAATCGTAGTAACTACGCGCCGACGATCTACCCGCCGGTCGCCCAGATGCTGTTTCTGGTGGCGAGCCGGTTCGCCGAGACGCCGCTCGCGATGAAGCTGGTCTTTGTCACGATTGAGGCTGTCGGCATTGCGACCCTGTTGTTCATTTTGCAAGCAACAGGGCGTCCCAGCGAGCATATCCTTCTCTATGCTTGGCACCCGCTGCCGGTGTGGGAGATTGCCGGTTCGGGGCATGTCGACGCAGCGGTCGTCACTTTTGCCGCGTTGGCGCTCGCCGCTGCCGTCAGCGGGCGGCGTGCCTGGTCGGCTGTGCCGCTTGCCGCCGCCACGCTGATCAAGTTCTTCCCGCTGGCCCAGCTGCCGGCGCTGTGGCACCCCACAAAGTCAAACCGCGGCGATTGGCGGTGGCTGGTTGCCTTCCTTGTGATAATTATTGCCGCCTATCTCCCCTATGTCAGCGTCGGGCCAAAAGTACTCGGGTTTCTTCCCGGCTATTTCACGGAAGAAAATCTGAGCGGCGGCAACGGTTTCTGGCTCCTTGGCACGGCTCGCCGGGCGATGCCGGTACCGCTTGCTGTCTACATCGGATTGGCGGTGATCGTCATGGGTGGGCTGGCGGCCGGCGCCCTCCGCCGACGGCCGGACCCGCGCTCGAGCCTCAATTGGGCGATGGCATTGGGCACGGCGGCGCTGTTTTTTGCGTCGCCCCATTATCCCTGGTATTTCGTTTGGCTTGTCGCCTTGTTGACGGCGGCGCCGTGGTGGCCGGCCTGGTGGCTCACGCTTGCGGCCGTGTTGCTTTACTGCGGCGACAAAACGGGCGACGTTCCGCTTTGGGTGGGGTCCACCCTGTACGGGGGCTTTGTGGTACTCTGCGTTGCCGATGCCTTCCGGCGCATTCTCTTAAACAAAGGATCCGGAGTACGGCGTGTCATTGACTGCACAACCCAGGCTTGACCCACGGCGCTATTTCGAAGCCGTCGGCGACGCACGCGGCGAGATTGCCGAGCAGGAACCGGTCTGTCTCTATATCGAGACGACCAATCGCTGCAATCTGCTGTGCGAAACCTGCCCGCGCACCTTTGAAGATCTGGAGCCTCCTGCCGACATGAGCTGGCAGTTGTTCACGCGGATCGTCGACCAGTTTCCGCGCATAGGGAGGGTCGTACTGCACGGGGTCGGCGAGCCGATGATGGTCAAGGCATTGCCCCGCATGGTGCGCTACCTGAAGGACCGCGGCACCTACGTTTTGTTCAATACCAATGGCACACTGTTGACGGAGCGCAAGGGCAGGGAGCTGATAGCAGCCGGTCTCGACGAATTGCGCGTGTCGCTCGACGCCGCTGAGCCCAAGGCCTTTCTCGCAGTGCGCGGCAAGGACATGTTCGACCGGATTGTCCGAAATGTGAGCGCCTTCACCGCTCTGCAGCGTGACGAGGGCATCGACCGCCCGCTGGTATCGCTGTGGCTGACCGGGCTCAAAGAGACGATCGACCAGTTGCCGGAATTTGTTCGGCTCGCCCATCGGACCGGCGTCTCCGAGGTCCATCTGCAGCGCCTCGTTTTCACGCCGGAGGGACAAGGCCTGGCGCGCGCCCGGTCCGCGTTGTTCGAACAGCTCGAGGGCGAGGAGCCGAAGCGGCTGGAGGAAGCCGCCGAGTTGGCCGAGAGGCTCGGCATCCATTTCAACGCCTCCGGCGCCACCGAGGCCGGCACCAGCCTGAAGCGTGCGGCGGACGGCCAGCCATGGTCGCTATGCCGGCGTCCCTGGACACTGATGTACTTCACGGCGCATGGCCGAGCGATCCCGTGTTGCATAGCGCCATTTTCGCTGCGCGGCTACGACGGCTTCACCTTGGGCGACGCAACCCAAGAGAGTTTGCGGCAGATCTGGAATGGGCCGCGCTACCAGCAATTTCGTCGTGAGCTCCTCAGTGATGCGCCGCCACCGGCCTGCGCCTCATGCGGGGTACGCTGGAGTCTGTGAAGCCGCGCGCTCGCATCGCTGCGATCATTCCGACGCTTGACGAGGAAGGGGCGATCGGGTCGGTGCTCGCAGCGATGCCGCCGGGGTGGATCGATCAACTTGTCGTTGTCGACGGCGGCAGCCGCGACGGCACGGTCGCGGAAGCGCGCACCGCGGGGGCAACCGTATTGGTCGAGCGAGAGCGTGGTTACGGGCGGGCCTGCGCCAGAGGTGCAGCCGCGGCGGTCGCCGATGGTGCGGAGGTGCTCGTCTTTCTCGACGGTGACGGCAGCGATCGGCCGGAGGCGATCCCAAGCTTGGTGCAGCCAATAATAAAGGGCGATTACGATTTCGTAATCGGCTCACGTACGCGTGGTCCCCGTGGAAAGGCCGGCATCGGAGCCCACCAGAAGCTCGCCGGCCGGACCATCGGCGCCGCGGTCGGCCTCCTTTATGGGGTGCGCTACACAGACATGTGCGCCTTCCGAGCGATCCGCGCCGAGGCGCTGCGGAGCCTCCGCATGCGGGAGATGACCTATGGCTGGAATCTCGAAATGCAGATGCGGGCGGCGCGCGCTGGGCTCAGAATTCTCGAGATCCCGGTGCCGCAAGGCCGTCGGCTGGCGGGGAAGTCCAAAGTCGCCGGGACTGTAGGTGGCACGATAAAGGGAGGCTGTCGGATTCTGGCTACCTTCACCCGCATCCTCTGCGAGCGCCGTTACGCGCGAGGCGGCCAAACCGGCTGGTTGTAGCCGAGCGGGACCGAGGGGCGGGTCCAGTGGGGCGGAGTCTCGGATAGGCGCACAGTCGGTCCCAGATGGCGCAGACGCCCGACCGGCGTGTCGCTTTCGATTGACCAGCGGTCGATATCGGCGGCGGGAATTTCCTTCGGGACATCCTTGAGCTCGGCCGCGGGCACCTCACCACGGTCGACGAGCCAGCGGCCGGTCTGCGCGAGCGAAACGCGCACGAGCCAGCTGCCGCCCTCGCGGGCGCGGCGCGCCAATGCCACCATCGCGCCAAACGCCATTAGATAGCCAGTCAGATAGTCGATCGCCGAGACCGGGTAGAATTGCGGGCCGGGCTCGGCGCCGGGGAACAGCTCTCCCTGACGCAGCGTGATGCCGCTGACATTCTGCACGACCGTGTCAAAGCCCCGGCGCGACGCCCACGGCCCCATGTGGCTGAAGGCACACAGCGAGACATAAACGAGGCCCGGCCGCAGCTTGGCAAGCTCCTCGGGCGAGAGGCCGCGACTGCCCAATGTGCCCGGCCGGTAGCCCTGCGAGAACACGTCGGCCTCGCGCACCAGCCCGCGTAGGGTCTCGAGTTCAGCGGGCTGCCGCAGATCGAGCCGCGCCGACAGTTTACCGTGCCCGGTATCGTATTCCTGGTCATCGCGCGCGGCGATGTGCGATGCGGTGATCTTCAAGACATCGGCGCCGTGTTCGGCGAGGGTCCGGGCGCAGGTCGGACCGGCGAGCACGCGGGTCAGATCGAGCACACGGATCCCGGAGAGCGGACGATTGCCCGCCGGCAGCTTCTCCGGCGGAGCGTCTCCGATCTTCAGGATCTCCATCGGCGGTAATGCGGCGATCGCCGCAGCCTGGGGGTGCTGCGCCCATTCGGCGCGGCTGCGCACCATGCCGCCGGCGCCACCCGCAGCGATGATCGCTTCCTCGAGCTCGAGCGCGTCCCATTTCGCGACGGCCTGTCGCACAGCCTCGTGGTTTTCCTCGCAACCAAGGACCCGCAGCGCCGCGGCGCGGTGGTTCGGGAAATTGGCGTGAATATAGCTCCAGCGGCCATTCCTGGCCGGATACATGCCCATCACCGGATTGCGGTCGTTCCTGACCTTGGGCCCGTTCACCTGCAGATAATGGCCGCTGCGCAGCGAGGCGACCGCTTGGCGCAGATCGACCGAAACCTCCTGTCGCCGGCCGGTGCGCAATTCCCAGAGATCGGTCGCGGCGAGGCCGGTTGCGGCGAGTGTCGCAGCGCCGGCCGCGCCGATCCGAAACGGCGTCGGCAAAACCGGGTCGTTGCCGCCGGTGATCTCGACCGATCGGGCCCGCTCCTCGGGCCAGCCAGCGATCGGCAAAATCGTGCGCAATGCGTCATGTGCCATATTGAGATCTCCTGGCGGCGTTGCCGGCGCTTGCCTCGGCGCTGACGAATGGCGGATCATGCCGTGGAATAGAGCCGGAGGGAATGTTTATGAGCCGCCTGATGATCGTCGTCGAGTTTGAGGTGAAGCCCGAGCACCGCAATGCCTTCGTCGAGCTGATGAAAAATCACGCCCGGCTCTCGCGGGCCGAGGATGGGTGCCAGCAATTCGACGTGCTGTTGCCGCAGAACGATCAGAGCCGCGTCTTTCTGGTCGAGGCATGGCGCGACCAGGCCGGGCTCGATGTGCACGCGAAGCTGCCGCGGATGGCGCAAAACCAGGAAACCTACGGGCCATGGCTCGTCAGCCGTAAGGCGACTCGCTGCATCGCGGATTGAACCCCCTTTTAGGGCAGCCGGCCGGCACGGCTGGAAAGCCGGGCCCTCGAGGGCACCGTCTGGTTCATATCTGCCGTCAGGGGATGACGAGCCGGATGTCACGCTCGGCCGAGCGATTAATGTCCCTGCGCCGGAGTGGCCTGCACGCTATGTGAAACGGCTCCGGGGCTCTTAAACTGCCCCATTATGACAAACCGCCGCGATTTGTTTCCACCTATCGAGCCCTATCGGACCGGGACGCTCCGGCTCGATGCGCGCCATGTGATGTATTGGGAACAATCCGGAAACCCACGCGGCGCGGCGGCGCTGTTCCTGCACGGCGGCCCGGGCGCCGGTGCCACCACGGTGCACCGACGGTTCTTCGACCCCGACCATTGGCGCATCGTGATCTTCGACCAGCGCGGCGCCGGCCGCTCGACGCCGCTCGGCGAGATCACCGACAACTCGCCTGCCCATCTGGTTGCTGATATCGAGCGTTTGCGCACGGCGCTTGGCATCGAGAAATGGATGATCTTCGGCGGATCCTGGGGCTCGACACTGGCGCTGCATTATGCCGAGACCTATCCGATACGATGCACCGGGTTGGTCCTGCGCGGCATTTTTCTTTGCCGGCGCGAGGAGATCGAATGGTTTCTCTATGGTATCCGCAAGGTGTTCCCGGAGGCATGGCGCGCTTTTTCGGACTTCCTGTCGGAAGACGAGCGCGAGGATATTCTGGCCGCCTATTACCGCCGGCTGCTCGACCCTGATCCGCGCATTCACATCCCGGCCGCGCGCGCCTGGAGCATCTATGAAGGGGCCTGCTCGACATTGCTGCCCAACCCCGAAACAGTGGCAGCATTCGGCGAAGACAGGCTCGCTCTCGGCCTGGCGCGGATCGAAGCGCATTATTTCACCCAGCACCTGTTTACCGGCGAGCAGGACGTGATCGCCAGGATCGGAGCCATCCGGCAGCTGCCCGGCATCATCGTGCAGGGACGCTACGACATGGTGTGCCCCGTGCGCAGCGCCGACGAGTTGGCCCGCGCCTGGCCGGAAGCGAAATATGTGGTCGTTCCCGACGCCGGCCACTCTGCGATGGAGCCCGGTATTCGCGAGCAATTGGTTCTCGCAACCGACCAGATGAAGCGCCTCTAAACATAACAGTTGTGCTTGCAGATAATTGTACGCCTCCTAGGATAGGGGTGGCGGGCGCTGGCATGCGCGAGCGGAACGGGGGACGAATTGGTCGCAGGAAAATTTATCGCGCAGACCGCCGCGTTCGTGTTGCCGGCGCTCATTGCCGTTTGCCCGCGACCGGGACTGGCGCAGGTGGCCTTTGGTTCGCCGGCCGATCCACCGAGTATCGCGATCGGCGCCGGAGCCTTTAACATAAACCCGAACGACAAGCATCGTTTCTCCCAGACTTCCGCACAATTGCAGGGGGAGTATCGGTTTGGCGATGTACTGTGGATCATCGCCCCTTTTATCGGTCTGATGGGGACCAGCTCCGGTGGATTTTATGGCTATGGGGGTTTTGGGTTTGACATAAACTTCGGCGATAGTTGGGTCGTGACGCCGACATTTGCCGCCGGATATTTCAATCGGGGCGATGGAACCAATCTCGGATCCGCTGCGGAATTCCGCAGCGGCGCCGAATTCGACTATCGATTTGAAAATCGCAGTCGCCTTGGTATCGTCTTTTATCACATGTCGAATGCCGGACTGGCTAAAAGCAATCAGGGGGAACAAGCATTGCTGCTCGTCTATTCGGTGCCCCTTCACTGATCGCAATTCGCCGCATCTCGTCAACTGGACGTCGGCTAAAGCTCTACAGCAAGCTGCTTCTCCGCCGCCTTTCGCCACGGCTCGCGCCGATTACCCGCGCCGCCCTGTGGATCCTGCTCAGCGGGATCTGCTCGGTCATGATGAATGTGCTGATCCGGGTTGCCGCACAATCGATGCACCCCTTCGAGGTGGCGTTTTTCCGCTGCCTTTTCGGGCTCGTGCTCGTTATCCCGTGGATTGTCAGAAGCGGCCCCGCCTTGTCGCGCAGCCGGAACAGCGGCTTTTATCTGCTGCGCGCCGGTGTCGGCATCGTTTCGATGGTGACCTGGTTCTACGGGATCACGGTAGTGCCGTTGGCCACCGCGACTGCCGTCAATTTCACGGCGCCGCTCTTTGCCACCCTGGCGGCGGCTCTGATCCTGCGCGAGGACGTCAGGCTTCGCCGGTGGAGCGCTGTCGTCCTCGGCTTTGTCGGCGTTCTCGTCATCATGCGCCCGGGCAGCGAGCGACTGGACGCGAATTTGCTGATCCTGCTGGTGTCATCGGCAACCGCGGCGATGAACAACATTACCATCAAGTTTCTCGCACGCACCGAGCCGCCGGGCCGGATCGTCGCGCTGTTCATGCTCTACCTGACCCCATTGTCTCTGATACCGGCGTTGTTCGTCTGGCACTGGCCGGACCCGAGGACCTTCGGCGCGCTCGTGGGGCTCGGCTGCCTCGGCACGATCGCCCATCTCTCGGTCGCCCGCGCTCTAGCCTCGGCGGATGCCAGCGCCTGCGCCCCCTTCGAGTTCGCCCGCCTGCCCTTCGCCGCGCTGATCGGCTTTTTGTGGTTTGGTGAAGTGACTGATCTTTGGACCTGGGCGGGCGCCGCGATCATTGCCGGGTCTTCGGTCTACGTCGCCCATCGCGAAGCGCGGCTCGCACGGCTGGAACGGCGGGGCGAGCGGCGTCCACCCGCGCGATCCCGTCGATGAGCACTGCCGACAACAGCTGGCTGTCGCTGTTCGCGCAGTGGCGCGCGTGGCATTGTCAAGCTGAAGTCGTAGAGTGGAGGACGCAATGCTTGTCGAGGGACAGGCGGCAATCGTCAGCGGCGGCGGATCGGGTCTCGGCCGGGCGAGCGTAAAGGCGCTCGCGCAGCTCGGAGTTAAAGTCGCGATCCTCGACATCAATGAACGGGCTGCGATGGAGGCGGCAAGCGAGACCGGCGGGTTCGCGATCTGCGCCGACGTAACGGACGCCGCCTCGGTCGAGGCCGCGTTTGCCGCCGCTCGTGCGCGGCACGGCCCGGCGCGAATTGCCGTCAACTGCGCAGGCGTTGGCACGGCCGGGCGCATCGTCGGGCGTGACGGGCCGCTTCCGCTCGATGCCTTCAGGCGGGTCATCGAAGTCAATCTGATCGGCAGCTTCAATGTCATGCGGCTCGCCGCGGCCGAAATGAGCGCGCTCGAGCCGCTCGCTGAAGGCGAGCGCGGAATTATTATTTCGACCGCGTCGGTGGCGGCCTATGAGGGCCAGATCGGCCAGGCAGCCTACAGCGCCTCAAAAGGCGGCATTGTCGCACTGACCCTGCCGGCGGCGCGTGAGCTAGCCCGTTATGGCGTGCGGGTGGTCGCGATTGCGCCGGGCGTCTTCGCCACCCCGATGGTGGACAGCTTGCCCCAGGATGTGCAGAGGAGTCTCGCCGCGAGCGTTCCGTTTCCGAGCCGGCTCGGGCGGCCGGAGGAATATGCAGCGCTAGTGCTGCACCTCTGCCAGAACCCGATGATCAACGGCGAAGTTATCCGGATCGACGGCGCGCTGCGTATGGCGCCGCGCTAACCCCCACCGTGACCCTTCCCCGCCTGCGGTAGGGCTGTCCGGCGAAAATTGTTGCGCAATCGTAAGGTTATCTTCGACTTCCAATACAATTTAAGGCCGTCATGGCCGGACTTGATCCACGGCTGTCCGGTTCCCGTTTCAGTTCCATTGGAGCAGCAATCGAACCCGCGAATCCGCTCCATGCGCCGCCACCAGCCGGTCAAACTCGCTCCACGGCAAATGCTTCAGTACTCCATGAAAAACGCTATTCTGATGGCGCATGGCATTGACCCCCTGTCTCGTGTCCGGATCGTCGGCGAAACGTCCCGAACCGAGTGGAATCAATGCCATGTCCCTTGTCTAGCAAAACTCAACCGGACAG
>JBJMQW010000224.1:0-50148 GCA_045802495.1 Allostellaceae bacterium
GGTGGACTGGCTTCGAATGGGAGAACGCCAATAGCCTCTATGTTTTCGAAGCCGCAACCGGCCAACTCGTCCGCCGCATCGGCGGATTGCCACAGGTCATCAATCGGCTCGTCTGGTCGCCGAACGGACGCTACGTCGCCGTTGGCCTCGCCGGTGCGAACGGGATCCGTGTTTTCGACACGGCTGACTGGCGCCAAATCTTCGCTGACAACGACTACTCGGGTGCGGTCTACGGCCTGAGCTTCACGCGGTCCGGACAGCTGGCCGCGGCCGGGTTCGACGGGGGAGTTCGTTTGTACGATGCGGACTTTCGACCGATTGCGCGAGCCAAGGCTCCGGGCGGCGGGCATCCCTACTCCGTCGCGTTCTCGCCGGACACCAGCGTCATCGCGGTCGGATACGGCGATACGCTCAATGTCGATATTCTCGCGCTGCCCGATTTACGCCGGGTCGCCGCCCCCGATGTTTCGAATCTCTCCGGCGGCAGCCTGAGTCAAGTCGCCTGGACGCAAGACGGCGCCCTGCTCGCCGCAGGGGCGTATTGGACCGAGGCGACCGGCTCACCGGTCTTTCGTTGGGGGGATACCGGACGCGTCGAACGAATGCGGCTCGCGGCGGCCGACGGTACCGTCATGGGGCTCGTGCCATTGCCCGATGGGGGGTTCGTCTATGTTTCCGCCGACCCGGCTATTGGCGTGTACAACGCGAGGTGGGAGCGGGTGTTGGACCGGCGCTCCAACACCGCCGATTTCCGCGGACAGCTCGACCGGTTGCGCCTGTCGGCAAGCGGCGACCGTGTCGCTTTTGGGCTGCAGAAGGGTGGCGGTAATCCAGTCTGGTTCGATGTCGAGGCCCGCCGGCTCGGCTTCGGCAATGTACCGCGCGACTTCCGCCCGGCCAACGCGACGAGCCTGCCAATCCAAGATTGGCGAAACACCACAATGCCGCGGCTCGCCGGCAAGCCTTTGGCGATTGAGAAGAACGAGACTTCTCGCAGCCTCGCAATCGCACCTGATCGGCGCTCATTTGTATTGGGAACGGAATGGTATTTGCGCCGATACAGCAATCGCGGCGCGCCTGTCTGGTCGATTCCGCTACCCGGTGCTGCCTGGGCTGTCAACATCAGCGGGGATGGGCGGCTGGCGATCGCCGCACTCGCAGACGGCACGATTCGTTGGTACCGGTATCAGGACGGCCGGCCGCTCGTGGCATTGTTTATGGACCGAGACGGCAAACGATGGGTGATGTGGACACCCGACGGGCCCTATGACGCCTCGCCCGGCGGCGAAGATCTGATCGGATGGCATATCAACCGGACGCTCGATCACGAAGCCGATTTCTTCGGCGTCAGCCGCTTCCGCGATCTTTACTACCGGCCCAAATCGGTTGCGGTGGCGGTGCGGAGTCTCGACGCCGGCCAAGGAGAGCGCGGGGCCGCCCTGGCTCCGGCGCCACCGTCCGTTCTGCCGCCGGTTATCCGCATCCTCTCGCCGCGCGCGGGAGACACGGTGAGCGCCTCCCCCGTCGAGATACGCTATTTGGTCCGCTCGCCGTCGGGAGAACGCTTGACGGGAGTGGACGTATTGATCGATGGCCGTCGGTTGTCCGATTTGCCCGCAGCAAGGGGGCTCAGCGCGGAGCCGTTGCCAAAGGACAGCGAGCAGGAAGCAAGTATTGCCGTTCCACTCAGCAAAGACGCCACGATTTCGCTCGTCGCGCGGGTCGGAGATCGCGTCAGTGAGGCGGCGAACCTTCGGCTGATTTGGAAGGGGATGGCCGAGGCCGACACGCGGAAGCCAAGGCTTTACGTACTGGCGATCGGCGTCAGCCGCTACAACGACCCGCGATTGGCCCTCGACTTTGCGTCGGCAGACGCCGGTGATGTGGCTGAGGCGCTCAAGGCGCAGGAGGGGGGGATTTACCGCGAGGTCGTGGTGAAGGTGCTGCGCGATGAGGAAGCGACGCTGCGTAATGTGCAGAACGGCCTGGAATGGATCGCGCACGCAACGGGCGAGCACGACGTAGCAGTCGTATTTGTCGCAGGACATGGCACCAATGAAGATCAGAAATATTATTTCCTGCCTTTCGATGTCGATATCGGTCGGCTGCAGCAGACTGCCGAACCGCAAGACGAAATTCGTCAAAGGCTCGTAGAGATCCAGGGTACTGCACTGTTCTTTTTCGATACCTGTCAGTCGGGCTCGGTGATGGGAGGGGCGCGTCTCGCGCAACCCGATATCAATGGAGTGGTCAATGATCTCACGAGCGCGGAGAATGGGATCGTCGTATTCGCCGCCTCGGAGGGACTGGAAGTAGCCTATGAGGAGAAGAGTTGGGGGCACGGCGCCTTCAGCAAGGCCTTGCTCGAAGCTCTAGGCGGCAAGGCCGACATCTTTTCCGGTCGCCGGGAGATCACCGTGGCTGGGCTCGAATTCTGGTTGAGCGACCGGGTCAGGCAACTGACCAAGGATCGCCAGCACCCGACCTCGGTCAAACCTTATGCGATCCGAGACATCACAATCGCGGAACTGCGATAACCACCATGGCTGCCCCGGGTTCCTGGCGCGCAATCCTGCGGTCTATAGGCACGGTCAGCAGCAATTTTGACACGACCGGACTGCATACATGCCAGCGGCAAAGGAATCCGATGATTAAAATCCAATCTGGCCTGATGGCCGCATTGGTTACTTGTGCGCTGACTGCGGCTACCGCAACGGCCGACGAACCGGAACCGGTGGGCATGGTCATCAAGATCACCGGGGGCACTGAACCTGATCTGCCGGCTAGGACGGAAATTCCAGCGCGTACTGCCATCAAGCTCGGCTCGGACGCCCAGCTCACCTTTCTTCACTATGGGAAATGCAAACTGATCACGGTAGCCGGTGGAACGCTGCAGCTGAGCAAGCGAGATTTCACAACTGACGGAAAGGTCGAGAATGAGGCACCGGGCCCCTGCCCGCGCATCTACCAGATAAAGGGAGATGCCGGTGGGTGGGTTTCGCGTGACCTGCCGCCTCGCTTGCCGGTCGATGCGGAGATCATCTTCACCGGGAGGCGCGCCGACAAGGTGGTCGAGGCCAGCATTTATGCGCAGGATCGCGCCGACAAACCCCTGTTTCGTCTCGAGCTGGCCAACCGTCGCGCGACGGAGCCGCCGGATGCCGAGCTAACTGCTGACAAAACCTATGTGCTGAAGCTGAAGCTGACCGATCAGCCGAGCCCCTTGGAGCACAGCTTTGTCGCGATCGCTTCTGGCTCACGCAGCTCTCTTGTCGTGCTGCGCATCGATTGACCTGCTTCGCGACGTGGCTCGCCCTAACTATTTAAGGCGGCACCATCGACCGATTGCTGTGAGCCTGGCCGCGACCCTTGCACTGGTGGCAAGCGTCGCGACAGGCGGCTCGACGGGCTGGGTGGACGGGTTCTTTTACGACCTGTCGCTGGCGATGCAAACAGCGAGGCCCGGCAGCGGCGGCGAGCCGGTCGCAGTCATTGCTATCGATCGCGACAGCCTGTCCTCAGACGAGCTCTCGGCAACCCCGCGCGTCCTCTTTGCGCCCTTCTGGGCAAAGCTCATCGATGGGCTCGTGAAAGGCGGCGTCAAGGCGGTCGGTTTCGACATCATCTTCAGCTACTCGGCCAACCGTTTTCCGGCCCTCGACCCGCAATACGATCGCGGCTTCTATGATGCGCTGGCGCTTTATCACAAGCAGCTGGTGCTGGCGCGTTCCGCCGGCTTGCCGGTCGCTGCCCCGGTCGAGGCGGCCGTTTACGACCTCGATGAAGATGCCGGCAAGGAGGAGCCGGCCGCCATCGCCTTTGCCGAGCTTACCGCTGACGGGGACGGCGTCCAGCGCCGGGTCACCCCCAACTTGTCGACCCCCGACGGTCACCTGCTGCCGACATTTTCCGCCGCTCTGCTGGCCCGGGCGCAGGCACCCTCGATGCCCGACCCGCTGCTGCTGGCGCCGGCGGCCCCGCTGGAAACGATCCCGACTTATCGGTTGATCGACGTTTTGCGCTGCTTGGACCAGCACCCGGCCGCGATCGCAGAGACATTTTCCACCAAGGTTGTCCTGATCGGCAGCACGCTTCCCGAGGAAGACCGCAAGCGCACTCCCGACCGCTTGATGCGACAGGAGCGTGCCATCCCCATAGAGGGTAAAGGCTGTACCCTCGTCCGGCTCGGCGCCTCCCGTGCCGAAGGCGCCACGACGCCGGGGTGCTCGTCCATGCCGCGGCGGTGGAGGCGGTGATGACCGGAAATCTCGCCCGAGCCGTGCCCTTGCCCGGGCGCGCCGCGGCGGCGGTGCTGGCGAGCCTTTGCGGCTCGCTGCTCGGCTTCGCAACCGCACCGTGGATCGCCGGGCTCGGCGTTGTTACCGTGGCGGCCGCCTGCTTCGGGTTCGCGCTCCTTTTGCTCCCATACGGCTTTTGGTTCCCCGTCGCTGTTCCGGCGGCGAGCGCCATCGCGTCGATGGTGCTCGCCTATCTGGTGCGTTTCCTCGTCGAGGAGCGGCGGCGCCGTCGGGTGCAGGAGGCCTTCAATCATTACCTGGCCCCGAGCATTGTCGATCGGCTTGCCGAGAGCGAGGCAGAATTACGACTGGGCGGCGAGCAGCGCCAGATCACCGTCATGTTCGCCGATCTTTCGGGCTTCACCGCGCTCTCGACAAAGCTCCCGCCCGAAAAGCTGATGGCTCTGACCAATACCTACCATACGCTGATGGTCGAAGAGGTCGAAGCGACGGGCGGTTATGTCAACCAGTTCCTCGGGGACGCGGTCATGGCGATTTGGGGCGCGCCGCTTCCCGATCCCGACCACGCGGCGAACGCCGCGCGGGCGGCCCTGCGGATGGTCGACCGCGTGATGCGGGCCAAGGCGGAGGCCGACGACCGCGGAGAACCAGGCTATGCCGTAAAGATCGGCATCAATACAGGTTACGCTGTCGTCGGCAATGTCGGCGCACCGAGGCGATACAACTACACCGCAATCGGCGAGACCGTGAACATCGCCGCTCGCCTCGAAAGCGTGCCCGAAGATTACGGCTGCCGTATCGTCATCGGACCGACAACCGCGGCGGCGATCGCCGATCGGTTCGTGCTATGCGAACTCGACTGGATCAAGGTCAAGGGAAAGGAGGAAGCGTTTTCCGTGTTTCAGCTTGTCGCCGAACGAACGACGGCCGATGCAGCCGAGCTTCTCTATCCGGATCGCTACAAGGCGGGGCTGGAGTGCTATCGCGCCGGCGATTTCGCGGCTGCCGAGCATCTCTGGCGGCAGCAGGCCAAGCATCTCGCTGGGGTTTCGCATAGCGGCAACTCACCGCCTCTTGTGATGGCAACGCGATGCATCGAACTCAAAGCAACGCCACCGGTAGTTTGGGATGGCGTCTTTATCAAGGCGTCGAAGTAGCCACTGGGATCCCCGGCCGAGCGGAAACCGCATCGGTTTCCGTCGCCGCAATACAATAAAACTCCTTCGGCCGCGTCCGACCGGACGGCGCATTAGGGGATCGCCTTCGGCAACCTGGTGCAGTATCTTGCCGCCTCAACGGAACGCGATGCCCAGGGTTCCTTACGCAATGGCCCACGGTTCCCCATCAGCTGCAACGCATTAACCCCGTCTCTGGCTTTGTGAAGGGCTATGGGTTGTCGTTTAGTTCCGCGGGCCGCGTCAGAGAACGGCCGCGACGGTTGGCACCGCCGTTACCGGAGGTGCGAAATCAGCGCTCGGCTCAACTCGGCGCCGGTGCGCGGCGATCCATGCTTTAGCGGCGGCTGCACTGGTGAATTTGCTGACCGTGGTCGGGTGGTTCCATGGTGTAATGACCTCCACGGCGAACGCCTCCTTGTCCAAAGGGATCACCCAATAGACCGCCTCGGCGTGAGGGTCAGACCTTTGTGACATGTGGTTTGACCTTTCTGGCGAGAATTGCGCATAAAGAGGGAAACACCGGCTTCGCCTGCGAGGTTGCGTCGGTGCTACCTTTGACTCCGTCGCCTTGTCCCACCTGTCAGCTTGGGAGCCCAATAGAGATCCCGGCGCCTGTGGCAAATATCTGTCTTGAGGCTCATTAGTCTTTGAGCCGTCAAAATGCGCCGGTTGCCGCACAGACGTCATCGTGCCGGAGGCATCACAGGACCTCTCGTCCGATGATCGACTCGGGAACCCGCTCAACGTTCGTAAACCGACGCGATGAGGTCACTATGCCGTTAGCTCGACGGCCACCGACGATCTGATCACCCCGGAAAATTCGTCGAAAGGCGGCAACAGCGACACAGCTCAACAGCAGCGTGCCGCCAAATACGATTGCGCCCTTGGCCACCGCGACGAGCCCGACGCCGAGAAGGGCGTATTGTAGCCATACGACGAAGACATAGTGCACAAGGTACATTCCATAGGCGTTATGCTTGAGATAGTCCACCACCGGTAATTGTGTTCCTGCGAACCGCAGGACGAGCGCCACCACCGCAAAACAGCTGCTGAAGCAGGCGAAAACGAAGCTAAGATCGTCGAGAATTTGCAAACCGAGCGAAGCCGCGCCGGCGTTGCTCATCGTCAGCGCGGTCAGCACCATCCAGACGACCAACAGTCCCGATGCCGCAATAAGCCAGACGGCCCAGTGACGCGCCAGCACGCCATGCGGCCCGAAGAGACCACGCTCTATGCCACACGCCCCTATGCCGAGGCCCGCGACGAAATAAGTCGCGTAATGCAAGGGGCGGCTGAGCTGGAAGCCGAACGGCCCAAAGGCCACCCAAGCCGACGGCGTGAAGACGACCGCGAGCGGGACATACGCGAGAGCGAAGGCGATCACCAACGCTGCAAAGTACCGCCCGGGACGAGATGTAGCGGAGGACGAGAACCGGATCAGCGCGTTACCCCATTGGGGTGCGAACTGGTACGCGGCGGCGGCAGCGAAATCGGCAACGAACAGAAGCCATAGAAACCACATCGGCCCGCAGGGCCAGAACGGCAAGGCCAACCACTCGCGCCAAAAAGCGACAAAGCTGGGATCCGCCGCGGTCTGTAGATAGGTCGGATAATTGGCTAACGGCATCAGCAGTGCGACGACGAAGGCGAACGGTACGCCGAGCCGGATGAGACGATCGTGAAGAAAAATCCTCGCCCCTTTTCGCTCGAGGCTCGGCCACACGAAAAGGCCCGAGAGAAGAAAGAATAGCGACATCAAAAAGACGTCTTGCCACGCACAAAACAGGTCGAAGCCGAACCACCGCGCAGTGTCAACTATCGGAAACGCACGCCAGAGATAAGGAGGGCTGTTGAACGGGTACGGGGAAGCCGGTAGAAAGTTAAGATAAGCCAAAACTGAATGGAACGAGAGAACGAGAAGGATGACAAAGCCCCGTAGATTGTCGAGTGCTACGCTCGCTCGCGGTACAAGCCTTTGTTCTTCCTCTGCCTGCACGCGGGGACCCCTGGATGGCCGCTCCTGCGGGCCGTTCCGGCGGGAGGGGCCCGTCGCCGCGGAATGGAGCCGCCGCGCGACCAGCTCGGGGCGCGTTTTCACCGATCAACCATCTCGTCGGCCGGCCGTTCGGCCGTGTTGTGTGCCAAGCGACTAAATTCGATCTGCGGCTCGAAATCGAACGCCGCCCCGGTCGGGATCCCGCGCGTCCGGGGCCGGCCCATTAAGGCCGGCTGGAACAGCACCGCGGCTGCCATCGTGCAAAGCAGCGCCAGCGCCATTAGTTTTCCCATGCTGGAAGTGCCGGGGTCGCTGGACAGCCAAAGGCTGCCGAACGCTGTTGCCTGCGTCATGGCGCTGAAGATCACGGCCCGCGTCAGCGTCGATTGCACGAGCTCGGTTTTTCCAGAGCGCCAAGCAATGATGTAATAGATTTTAAACGCGACGCCGACGCCGAGCAGTAACGGCAGGGCGATAATGTTGGCAAAGTTCAGCGGAAGATCGAGCGCGACGGCGAGCTCCAATGTCACGACGACGGCGACCAGCAGCGGTACGAGCGTTACTAAGACATCCGCTATCCGACGCAAGGTGATCCACAACAGAAGGGCGATGGCGGCCAACGCGAAGATCCCGGCTTCGATAAACGCCCGCACCACCGTATTGCCGGCCTCGAACAACAATACGGCGGGACCCGTGGCATCCGGCTCGATCGCCAGCACCGCAGAAACGAAGTTGCGCAGCACCTTGGTATCGTCGGGATCACCCGTTGGCAGAACCTGGACGCGCGCGCGCCCGTCCGGGGTCACCCAGGCTCTTTTGAGATCAGCCGGGATGGTGTCGGCAGTGACGTCCGCAGGATCGAGTTCTTGCCGCAGCTGAGCGAGCGAGACCCGTAACGGCTCGACCACCGCTCTCTCGACTGCCTCGCGAACGGGCGGCTCCGATTTCGCCACCTGTCGCAACAGCTCGGAGAGACGCCGCGCCCCATCCGCTCCCGGTCCAACTGCATTCCGGGCGGCATCGGACAAGCCATCCGCGGTCAACGTCAGGGCTTCGACGTTCTGCTGGTCAGTCGGGGGCGGGGACACTTCCGCCGGGTTGAGCGATGTTTTGAGCGTCTCCGCCGTCTCTCGGATCAGCGCGAATTTTTGGTCCTGGTCATCAGGAACGAGCCGGCTGAGCGTCGTTGCCTGGGAAACTTGAGGCAGCGAAGCGAGGCGCTTCGCCGTTGCGTCGGCGGCGCCGAGGTCGGGTGCGATGATCTCGATCGCATTGGCTCCGGTTAGCGGGTCCTTTCTCAGCTCGAGAAAGGTCGCAACCGATTCGGCCTTTGGATTTCGCAGATGCAGCGGATTGAAATCGAACCGCAAGTAGAGCAGCAGCGGTGAGGCAAGCACTACCACGAGGATCGTCGTCACGACGACCGGCATCCGATACCGCTGCAGAAACCGGTCCACCGGAGCGAGGGCGGCGAACCCCATCGGGTGCGACTCGCCCGGCGGATGCAGCACCATCAACAGCGCCGGCAACAAAGTAATCGAGGTGAGAAAGGCAATGATCATGCCGCAGCCGGCGATCTGCCCGAGTTCGGCAAGGCCCCGATATGTCGTCGGCACAAAAGACGAAAACCCGAGCGCTGTCGCCGCCGCGGCGAGGGCCAAAGGCACCCCTGCCTTTCTGGCCGCACTTCTCAGCGCGGCGCGCAGGTCGCCGTAGTCGTGCCGCTCGGCGCGGTAGCGCACGCAAAACTGCAGCCCGAAATCGACGCCGAGGCCGATGAACAAAACAAAAAACGCTACCGAGATCAGATTCAGCGCCCCGACCAGCATCAGGCCGAGCGCTGCAGTGACGGGCAGACCGACGATCAGACTGACGGCGACCGCGAGGATGACCCGCAGCGAATGCAGCGCGAGCCACAGAATGACAAGGACCGCGAGAACCGAAACGGCGGCATTGAGGGCTGCATTCTGCTTGAGGGTCGCAAATCCGTCGTCATTGATCGGGACGATCCCGGTGAGGCGTACCCGCGCCTGATAATTGCCGCTAAGCCCAAGATCCCGGGCGGTTTGTGCGATCGCATCCGTCGCCGCGCGCCCCGGTTCGAGCGCGCTGAAATCGAGCACCGGCTCGACCTCGATAAAGCGACGCAATTCCTGCGGCTCGACCGGTTTTCCGCCGGAGAGGACGCGCCAGGAAAAGCTTGCGGGCCGACCGGCGACTGCTTCGCTGACCGTGTCGGAGGCCATCGCCATCGGCCAGGCCAGATCGTCGAGCCTGATGTGCCCGTGCTGGACACCCATCAAGCCCAACGACAGCGCGCTGAGGCTCCCCCTGAGGCTAGGATCCGCGGAAAGCTTCTGCAGCAGAGGATCAGCACTGAGGAGGCCTTGGGTCACTCGCGCAACCTCGGCGGTCGGCAGATACAACAGACCGTTGCGCGCGAAAAATTCGCCGCTCTGCGGTTGGTGGATAGTGCGGACGACGTCCCGGCGCGCCGCGAGCGCATCGACCAGCTTTGCGGTCGCCTCTTCGACCATCTCAGGTGTCGGCGCGTCGACGACGACGAGTATATCCGGCTGGGGAAAAGACCTGCTGTATTCAGATGCCCGCTGGGTCCATGGCAAATCAGACGGAAAGAGATCGGTGACGTCGGTCTTGATGGCGAAATGCCGGGCAGCGTAGACGGTGGATGCGGCCGCCAAAGCCAAGCCAAATATGATCACCCACCAAGCGTGGCGAGTGCAGAAGTCCACCGTGCGAAAAACGGATGATCTCAGCATTAGCGTCGCCCGTCCGCAGGCCTGAGCCGCCTCGCTCTACACACTACGGAAGCGATAGCCGTCGGCCGCCTTCCCTACTGTTACAAGAAAACCGCTAACGAAACCCTTTGGTTCCGGAGGCTCGAAATTGTCGGGGGGAGCCCTCTGGGGACACCCGTCGCCTCGCGCAAACGTTGACTGGCGCACCTTTTTCATTAGCAAATTGGACATTATAGGCTCTCCCTTGTTAACAGGGAGAAGATGAACGACGTCACCGAACCCGTCGAAGCCGCCTATGGGCTCGACCGCCAGACTGTTCCGCATGGGAGGTGGCGGCGTCGGCTGCGCAAAGCGATTCACCTTTTTTCGTACCATTTGATCCTGAAACGTCGCACGACGCGAGTAACGCGAGCGGCCGGCTTTCGGCTGATCGTCCGACCAACCGTCTTTCACCCGCGCTGCTTCATCACCAGCGAATTCTTCGCATCTTTCATCGGCCGACTCGATTTGAGCGGCATGCGAGTGGCGGACGTCGGGACGGGGTCAGGGATCCTCGCTCTCGCCGCCGCCCGCGCTGGCGCGGAGCACGTCACAGCGGTTGACGTAAACCCGAACGCGGCACTGACGGCGGCCGAAAACGCGCGAGCAAACGGCCATAGCACCCGCCTCACGGCGGTGTGCTCGAACCTCCTCTCCGCGTTCGCTCCCGTTGCGCTCTTCGACGTAATCATATCGAGCCCGCCATCCTTTCCGGGCGAGCCACGCGATATCGCCGATCGCGCGTGGCATGCCGGTCCGAACTACCGCGACGTCGTTCCACTGTTCGATCAAGCGCGCGAGCGGCTTGCCCCGGGCGGACGGCTTTACCTGTTGGTCTCGTCCGATTCTGACCTCGATTTGTTCAGCGCGCTGATTACGAGGGCGCGCTTCCGAACGCGCTTGGTCGCCGAGCGCTCAATTTTCATCGAGTCGCTGATCATTTACGAACTCCAGGCGCTCTAGTCTGACGCAATTATGCCGCTCACAAGCACCCCAAGGCACGCGCCTTGCTCAACCGGCACCCGCGTTGGACGTTTCACTTCACGCCCACTTCCTGCTCCTGTGCCAATGTCGTGTAGACCTTTTTCGCCACGCTCACCCGCCGGCGCCTGGCACGTGGCGTGTTCCGCCCGCTCGTCGACTTCCAGGCCATGAGCAACCACTACTGCGGCGAGCACAACCGCAAACCGAAACCCTTCGTCTGGACCGCCGACCCGATCGGATATCGACAAACTTAATCAGAGGCACAAGTATTGGCGTTAGATCACTAGGGTCTCCCGGCAGGAGATCTCTTGTGGAAAAGACAAGCACACCGTAAGAATAAATCAAGCGCGCCTCAAAGTTTTACGCTCCAAATTCAGCCATCCTGTGGTTGTCGAGGCGCGGCCCCTCGGCGATCGCGGAGCTTGCGACGGCGGTGTTTCAGGACCCGCTGCAGCAACGGGACGTGATCGGTCTGCAAGGGCTGGCAAGGGAGCGATCATCCTCAACTTAACCCCGTAGCAACCTTGCCGTTGTAAACGCGAGAGGTGATATCTATCGTCGGCAGCCATAGAGCGGCAGCATCCAAAACCTCGAGTCAAGAAATTCTAGGGCAACTCAGTAAAAGCCTTACGGAGGGCGATTTATGAAGACATCAAAAGCGGGGACGACAATCGTGGCTGCATCCGTGCTGTTGGCGGCCTGCGCCGCACCGGGCGGCACGACTGTTCCTCAGACGACGAAGGTCAGCTTCTACCCGCAATGCTATCAGTCGGTGGCGCTGCTGCGGCAGCAGGACCAGCAGTTTCAGCAAGCGATGGCCGTCAACACGCTGACCGGCGCTGCCGGCGGCGCCGCGCTCGGCGCCCTCGTCAGCGGCGGAGATTGGCGGGGCGCGCTGATTGGAGCAGCCACCGGAGCGGCGGTGGCTGCAACCGCCACCTATGCGTCAGCGCGGGCGCAAGAGGCAGACGACGAACAACGCCGCCTGTTGATCGCCAACGACATGTCGCACGACTATGGCGAAGTGCAGCGCGCAGTCGTTGCCGCGCGGCAGGCCGATAACTGTTACGGCTACGCCTACAATGAGCTGGTCGCAAATTTGCGGCGTGGCGCGATATCAAAACCGGATGCCGCGCAACGCTTTGCAGAGATCGACCAGGGCGAGCGCGAGCTCGCCGCAATCCTCGGCGAATACGGCAAGAAGACGTCCGCGAGCGTGCAACAATACGAGGTCGCGTTCAATAACGAGGCACAGCGGCTGAACACCACGCCCAGTGTGCTTGTTGCCGATGCCGGAGCCCCGCCCCCGCCGTCGGCCACCCGCGCCGCCCCGGCCCCGCGGCCCGCGGCCCCAATCTCGCAAAACACCAGGCAGCTCGCCCAGAATTACAGCAGGCTCAACCAGCAGGTCAGCGAAATCAATCAGGAGCAGTCGACGATCGAGCGCACGGCTTCGGCCCGCCGCAATGATATGCAGTCGCTCGGGGTCGCGGTGCAGTCGTAAGCGCTCGCCCTGCACCCCTTATTTCTCCTCTTCGGGGCCCGCTATAGGAGGGGCAAGCGAATCTGAGCGTGCGTGGCGACCGTAGAATACCCTCCGGGGCTGATGGCTTTCTCCGCGGATTTCCTGAGACCTGCGCGGCGGAGCTGACTTGGCGCCGGGCTCGTGCGATGTAGTCGGGATGCCGCTCGCCGATTTTGTGCATCTCCGCGTTCACACGGCCTACTCGCTATCCGCCGGCGCCATTCGGATCAAGGAGCTGGCGGGTCTGTGCAAGGCCGAGCACATGCCCGCCGTCGCTGTCACCGACACTGGCAATTTGTTCGGCGCACTGGAATTCGCCACGACTTGCAGTGCCGCCGGGGTCCAGCCGATCATCGGCTGCGAGATCGCGCTCGAGCGCAGCGGCTCGGAGACAGGCAGTCGCCTGGGCCGCGGCGTCTCGGAGCCGGACCGGATCGTGCTGCTGGCGCAAAACGATACAGGCTATAGCAATCTCCTCCGATTGGTGAGCCGGTCCTATCTCGCCGGAGAGACACCGATCGAACCGGCGATCGGTCACGGCGACCTAGCCGAAGCCAGCGAGGGGCTTCTCTGCCTTGCTGGCGGCGCAAAGGGGCCGATAGGTCGCCTTCTCGCCGAGGGGCAGGTGGAAGCTGCCGAAGCAGTCCTCAACGGGCTCGCGGCGGCTTTTCCAAACCGGCTCTATATCGAACTCATGCGCCACGGGACGCCGGAAGAGGGGCGCAGCGAGCCTGGCCTCTTTGAGCTCGCCTATCGTCACGGGCTGCCTCTCGTGGCAACAAACGACGTCCATTTTCCCGATCGCGAATTTTACGAGGCGCATGATGCGCTGCTGTGCATTGCGCAGGGGACCGCCGTGGCGGATGGCGAGCGCAAGCGCCTGACGCCCTTCCATTATTTTCGGCCCGCCGCGGAGATGCGGGCGGTTTTTGCCGACCTTCCGGAAGCTTGCGACAACACCCTGGTGATCGCGCGCCGCTGCGCCTTTATCCCGCAGCCGCGCCAACCGATCCTCCCAGCCTTTGCCAGCGGCGAGGGTCTCGATGAAGAGACGGCTCTGCGCCGCGCCGCACTGGCCGGCCTCGAAGCCAGGCTCGCCGCCCAGGCGATTCGGCAGGAAGCCAAACCTTATTACGACCGCTTGGAATTCGAACTCGGCACGATCATCAGGATGGGCTTTGCCGGCTATTTCTTGATCGTCTCCGACATTATTCAATGGGCAAAGCGTCAGGGCATTCCTGTCGGGCCGGGGCGCGGCTCAGGCGCCGGCTCGGTCGTTGCTTGGGCCTTGACGATTACCGACCTCGACCCGCTGCGCTTCGGGCTGTTGTTCGAGCGGTTCCTGAACCCGGAGCGGGTGTCGATGCCGGATTTCGATATCGATTTCTGCCAGGACAGGCGCGACGAGGTGATCCGCTATGTCCAGCAGAAATACGGCCGCGACCGCGTCGCACAGATCATCACGTTCGGTAAGTTGCAAGCGCGCGCGGTGTTGCGCGATGTCGGCCGGGTGCTGGCAATGCCCTATGGACAGGTCGACCGGCTGTGCAAACTCGTGCCGAACAACCCGGCGCACCCGGTGACCCTCGAGGAGGCGATCGCCGGTGAGCCGGTGTTGCAGCAGCAGCGCGACTCCGACGAAACCGTCGCGCGGCTGATAACGATCGCCCTCAAACTCGAAGGCCTCTACCGGCACGCCTCGACCCATGCCGCCGGGGTGGTGATCGGCGACCGGCCGCTGACCGAGCTTGTGCCGCTCTATCGCGATCCGCGCTCCGACATCCCGGTCACGCAATTCAACATGAAATGGGTCGAGCTCGCCGGGCTCGTAAAGTTCGACTTTCTCGGACTCAAAACTCTGACGGTGTTGGCGCGCACTTGTGACCTGCTCGCCGCGCGAGGCGTCGAACTCGATCTGTCGGCATTGCCGCTCGATGATCCCGGCGCATACGAATTGCTCGCGCGCGGCGACACGGTGGGCGTGTTCCAGGTCGAAGGCGCCGGCGTACGCGACATGCTGAGGAAGCTGCGCCCCGACCGCTTCGAGGACATCATTGCCGCCAACGCGCTGTACCGGCCGGGGCCGATGGAGAACATCCCGCGCTATATCGCCGTGAAGCACGGCGAAGAGGCGCCCGATTACCTGCACCCCGCGCTGGAGCCGATCCTCGAGGAAACCTATGGCGTCATGACCTACCAGGAGCAGGTCATGCAAATCGCCCAGGTGCTGGCGGGTTATTCGCTCGCCGGCGCCGATCTGTTACGCCGCGCAATGGGCAAGAAGATCCCGGCCGAAATGGAGGCGCAGCGCCAGGTA
Source organism: Allostellaceae bacterium (assembly GCA_045802495.1). Taxonomy (GTDB): domain Bacteria; phylum Pseudomonadota; class Alphaproteobacteria; order ATCC43930; family CGMCC-115725; genus AP-15. The sequence goes on from JBJMQW010000224.1 coordinate 15,058, forward strand.
TTTTTCGAGGGTGCCGCGGCGCGCGGCGTCGAGCGCGCCCGGGCTGAACTGATCTTCGACCAGATGGCCAAGTTCGCTGGCTATGGCTTCAACAAGCCGCATGCCGCCGCTTACGCGCTCGTGACCTACCAAACCGCCTATCTGAAAGCAAACTACCCGGTCGAGTTCCTTGCCGCACTGATGACCTTGGACCTCGGCAATACCGACAAGCTCAACGTTTTCCGCCAGGAATTGAACCGCCTCGGCATCCGCCTGCTGCCGCCGGACATCAATCGTTCGGAGGTGATCTTCGCCGTCGAGCGGGATGCGAAGACCGGAGACTCCGCCATTCGCTACGCGCTCGCCGCAATCAAGGGAGTAGGCAGCCAGGCGATGGAGGAGATCATCGCCGAGCGCGCCGCGCGCGGGCGTTTCAAGGACCTCGCCGACTTTTCGCGGCGCCTTGACGCGAAGAGCTTCAACCGTCGCCAGTTCGAGAGCCTTGCCAAGGCCGGCGCGTTCGACAGCCTCAACCCGAACCGCGCGCAGACCTTCGCGGCCGCCGAGCAGCTCCTGCGGCAGGCGAGCCTTGCCGCCGAGGAGCGCGAGAGCCGCCAAGTAAGCCTCTTTGACGGGATCGATCCGAACTTCGCCCCCCGCCCGATTTTGCCGTTGGTCGCCGACTGGCCGCCCGTCGAGCGGCTGCAGCACGAATTCGCGGCGATCGGCTTTTATCTGTCGAGCCATCCGCTCGACCCCTATGGCGAGAGCCTCGAGCGCGTCGGGATTCTCCGTTACGCCGAGCTGCCGGCCGGCCTCGCGGCCAACCCGACAAACCGGTTCAAGCTCGCCGGCATCGTGATCGGCCGCAAGGAGCGCACCTCTGGGCGCGGCAACCGTTTCGCCTTTGCCCAGATGTCCGATCCGAGCGGCACCTTCGAGGTTACCCTGTTCTCGGAGATACTGAGCCAGTCGCGAGCCTTGCTCGATTCGGGTCAGCCGCTCGTCGTCACGGTCGATGTGCGCAGCGAGGAGGACAGCTTGCGTCTGACCGCGCAAAAGATCGAGCCGCTCGACGCGGTCGTCGCCCATGCCGCCGCCGGCCTTCGTGTGTTTGTCGGGGAAGCCCGCGCGCTCCCGAGCCTCAAGAGCGTCATCGCCCGCGAATCCGGCGGCCGCGGCCGCGTCACCGTCATCCTCGACCTGCCGGCCCGCGAAGTCGAAATCGCTCTCCCCGGCGGCTTCAGGGTCGGCCCCGCGACCCGCGCCGCCGTCAAATCATTGCCGGGTATCATCGACGTCCACGATATTTGACGCCGTACTAAGATTGCCCCGATCGCAGAATGGCCGGCAATGAACATGCTTCATCATTATGATGAACAACGTTCATTATAGAGTTTATTGATGGGTGGCGAGCCAAGGCGTAGGCTGCATCTTGCACCATAAGAAGAGGTGCCGGTGGACCACTGGCCCTGGTGGGAACGGCCCGCCGCGACGGCCTCGGCTCGTACGGAGCGAGGCAACGAGGAGAAAAATCATGGCCTATGATCTGCTCATCAAGAACGGGCGCGTCGTGGATGGCTCGGGCGAGCCGGCATTTCAAGCCGATGTGGCGATACATCAAGGCAAGATTGTCGGTGTCGGGAAATATGCCGGCGCCGCCGCCAAGCGAACGATCGACGCCGAGGGGCGCGTCGTGGCCCCCGGGTTCATCGATCACCATACCCATTTCGACCCGCAGGCGGTCTGGGACCCCTATTGCGGCTCGTGGGTGCACAACGGCCACACCACCGTCATCGTCGGCCAATGCGGCCAGGTCATCGCCCCGGTGCGGCCGGGCGACGGCGAATGGTATCTCGAATTCTTCTCCGATGCGGAACAGATTCCGCTACCAGTGCTGAAGGCCGGCGTCGACGTGACCTGGGAATCGGTCGGCGAATATTTGAATGCGCTCGGCAAGAAGCGCGGCATCAATGTCGGGACGCTGGTCGGCCATTCGGGGATTCGCCGCTATGTGATGGGCGAAGCCGCGGGCGAGCGGGTCAAGGCGACTCCCGAAGAGCTCGCACAGATGCAAAAACTGGTGCGCGAGGCTATGCATGCTGGGGCGCTCGGCTTCTCGACGGCGCCGAAGGATCGAGGCGATCCTGCCGGAGTCGGCGACGACGACGAGCGTTGGGCGCTCGCCAGCGTACTCGGCGAACTCGGCACCGGCGTGTTCCAGGTCGCCGGTGGCGCCCCTGGCGGCACCAAGCAGACCCGTCAGGTCGCCCGAGAACTGGCGGCGCGTACCGGGCGGCCGTCTATCTACAACTTGATGTCGGATCCGATCGGCAACCCCGATGAATGGGTCGAGCACTTGAAGTGGCTGGAGGACGGGTTCAAGAGCGGAGCCCGTTGCTACGGTTCGTGTCTCTCGACCGTCGCCGGCGGGATCTTTAACCTGGAGCGCGGCCTCAACGTCCCACAGGACGAGGATATCACGCATCCCGAGGGCTTCTTCCGTGGCATGCCGACCTGGGACAAGGTCATGGCGCTGCCCTATCAGGACAGGATGCGCGCCTTCCGCGATCCGGAGATCCGCAAGGCGATGTCCGCCGAGGCGGTCGAAGGCACCGTCGAGCAGCAGGGCGGCATGACCGACCGGCGCGGCCGCGCCCGTGGCCTGTTCAACCGGCGCTGGGACCTCATCGAGGTGTTCATGACGACCAAGGGCCAGAACCGCCACCTCGAAGGCAAGACGATCGAGCAGATCGCGAAGGAGCAGAACAAGGGCATCATGGACGCCTTCCTCGACCTGTCGCTCGACGAAGATCTGCAGACTTGCTTCCAGGCGATCGACCGCAACCACGATCCGAAGGTGCAGAAGCACATCCTTGGCTCGCAATATACCGTCATCGGCACTAGTGACGGCGGCGGACGACCGCATACCGCCGACCGGCACGAGACCAGCACCCACCTTCTCGGTCATTGGGTGCGTGAGCAACAGGCGATGCCGCTCGAAGAAGCGGTCTACCGGCTGACCGGCAAGACCGCGCTGATGCACGACATTACCGATCGCGGCTTTATCGCCGCCGGCAAGGTCGCCGACATCACGATCTTCGATCCTGACACGATCGCATCGAAGCCGCGCGAGCCGGTCGCCGATCTGCCGGGCGGTGGAGTGCAGGTCAAGCGCGACGCGGTCGGCATCGACTACGTCGTGGTCAACGGCAGCGTGCTGCTTGAGAATGGCGAGCTGACTGGCGCGCTCCCCGGCCAGATCATCCGCGGTCCGCTCTACCAGGGCGCCGCCTAGCTCCTCCGGAAGGGCCCCTCACCCCAGCCCTCTCCCCGCGAGCGGGGAGAGAGAGGGACCCGCGTAGCGGGAGGGTGAGGGGCGAGATGCTACAGCATCGACTTGATGTCGGCGGAGAAGGTCGGGAACCCGTATACGAAGTCCCGGACCTCGCTGGCGGTGATGCCGTGTTTCATCGCCAGCCCGAAGATGTGGATCAGTTCTTCGCCGGCATGCCCGACGAGATGCGCGCCGAGGACGCGATCGGTTTTGGCGTCGATCAGCACCTTGGCCCAGGCCGTTGTCTCGGCATAGGTGCGACCCGACAGCCACTCGTGCACGTCGTTGACGGCGGCGCGGAATTCAAGCCCTTTCTCTTCGGCAGCGGCTTGCGTCAGGCCGACGCTCGCCAGCGCCGGGACGGTGAAGACGCAAGACGGAATGCCGGTGTAATCGGGCCGGTGCTTGGGGCCCTCGGCGATGTTGCGGCCGACCGTACGGCCTTCGTAAGTCGCGATCGGCGAGAGCTGCGCGGTCTCGGCGACGGCGTCGCCGCAAACATAGACCGCCGGATTCGAGGTCGAGCGCAGATAGGCGTCGTGCGCGATCCGCCCCCGCTCCGCCGCGATGTTGCCGGCGGCGAAGTCGAGGCCGTCGATATCGGGGACACGGCCGGCGCCGTTGACGACCCGCTCGGCCTCGATAGTGCGCTCGGACCCGCCATCCTGGTAGACGACCCGCAGCCGGTTTCTCACCCGCTCGATGCGCTGGACCTCGACCCCGGTGTTGATCGCGACCCCGATCCGCTCGGTCGCGATGCCCAGCTGCGCGACTGCATCGGCGTCCATGTTGTCGAGCAGGCGCGGCAGCACTTCGAGAATTGTCACTTGGGCGCCGGCCCGGGCATAGACATGGCTGAACTCGAGCGCGATCACCCCGCCGCCGACAAAGACCACGCTCGCCGGCAATTTGCGCTCGCTCAGCACATCGTCGGAGGTGATCATCAGCTCGGCACCCGGAAACGGCAGCTTGCGCGGTGTCGAGCCGGTGGCGATCACGATGTGCTTGGCCTCCAAGATATCGCCGCCGACCGCGACCATGTTCGGGCCGGCGAAGCGGCCGTGGTCGCGGAATACCTCGACGCCGCGCCGCCCCATCAGCTGCCCGAGCGAGCCCGGAATGCCGGCGATCATCGCTTTCTCGCGGTCGATCAGCGCCGCCCAGTCGAGGCTCGGTTTGCCGACGGTTATGTGGTGTGCGGCGGCGCGCTCGATCTCGTCGAGCGCGTGGGCGGCGGCGACCAGCACCTTTTTTGGCATGCAGCCGCGGTTGGGGCAGGTGCCGCCGAGCAGATCGGGCTCGATCATGGCGACGCTCAACCCGGCCTCCCTTGTCGCCACCGTCACACCCATCCCGGCATTCCCGCCGCCGAGGATCACGACGTCAAAGCTGCGTGTCGGCATTGCTTGTCCTCCCTGAGAGGGTATTGCCACAAGGTGGCAGGCGCACGTGCCAAGCGCCAGCCTCTCGCCGCCGGCAAGGTCGCCGACATCACGATCTTCGATCCTGACACGATCGCCTCGAACCCGCGGGAGCCGGTCGCGTCGCTGCCGGCGGGCGGCGTCCAGGTCAAGCGCGATGCGGTCGGTATCGACTACGTCGTGGTCAACGGCAGCGTGCTGCTCGATAAGGGCGAACTGACCGACGCGTTGCCCGGACAGATCGTCCGCCGCCCGCTGTATCAGCCGGCCGGCGCTTAGTCGATAGCTCCTCTCCTCGGACCGGATTTGGCGTCCGGTCCGAGGAGGCGTGACGGGGCTTGTCAAGCCGGTTCATGCACCGTAAGTAGAGGCTTGATACCTCACGCAGGGCTGCGGGCGCAGCCGCGCGCGTCGGCGCGGTCGCCCGTTCCGGTGTCGGCGTCACGTACGCCGATCTCCCTCTGCGGCGGCCCAACCGGAAATAGGAAATGATATGGCAATACCAGACGCCTCAATGCGCCAGCTGCTCGAAGCCGGTGTCCATTTCGGGCACCACACGCGGCGCTGGAACCCGAAGATGGCGCCTTACATTTTTGGCGTCCGCAACGGAATCCACATTATCGACCTCGAACAGACGGAGCCGATGCTTCATCAGGGTTTGCAGGCGATACGTGATGTCGTCGCCGGCGGCGGGCGCGTGCTGCTGGTCGGCACCAAGCGGCAGGCGCAGGAGCCGGTAGCCGACGCCGCCAAGCGCTGCGGCCAGTATTACGTAAATTATCGCTGGCTCGGCGGCATGCTGACCAATTTCAAGACGATATCGCAGTCGATCAAGCGGCTGCGCGAACTCGAGGAACGGATCGCTCAGGAACAGACCGGATTGACGAAGCGCGAGCTGCTGGAGCTGACGCGCGACCGCGACAAGCTCGAGCGTGCGCTCGGCGGCATCAAGGAGATGGGCGGGCTGCCCGATATCCTGTTCGTCATCGACACCAACAAGGAAGCGATTGCGGTCAGCGAGGCCAACACGCTGCGTATCCCGGTCGTCGCGATTCTAGACTCGAACTCCGCACCCGACGGGATCGCCTACCCGATCCCGGGCAACGACGACGCGATGCGGGCGATACACCTTTACTGCGACCTCGTCGCCGGGGCGGTGCTCGACGGATTGCAGGCCGAGCTGGCGGCGTCCGGGGTCGATATCGGTGCGCGAGCAGATCTTGCAAACCGGGCAATCGGCGCGGAGCTGCCGGAAGAGCTTTCCGAGAAAGCCGGATCGGAGGGGCTCGAAAATCAGCCGGTGCCTGAAACTGCCCCGGCGGCGGCGAATTTATAAGCTCCTCCCCGCGCTGACGGGGAAGAGGAATGAGAGGGTTATATTATGCCGGAGGTCACCGCAGCGCTGGTCAAGGAGTTGCGCGAAAAGACTGGCGCGGGGATGATGGATTGCAAAAGGGCGCTGGGCGATAGCAACGGCGATATCGAAGCGGCGATCGACTGGCTGCGAAAGAAGGGCTTGTCGGCCGCCGCAAAAAAAGCCGGGCGAGTCGCTGCGGAAGGGCTGATCGGCGTTGCGACGCGAGGTCCGGTCGGCGCCCTCGTCGAGGTCAATTCCGAGACGGATTTTGTCGCGCGCAACAAGGACTTCCAGAGCTTTGTGCAGGTTCTCAGCCAGCTTGCGCTGGACGGCAGCGGAGAGATTGACGCGCTCCGGGAGGCCAGCTTCCCGGGATCGGGGCGCACCGTCGAGGAGGAGCTGACGCATTTAATATCGACGATCGGCGAAAATATTGTACTGCGGCGGATCAAGCGGCTGACGACCGATCAGGGAGCCGTGCTGTCTTACGTCCATAACGCGCTTGGTCCAGGAATCGGCAAGATCGGAGTGCTCGTGACGCTGGCGTCGAACGCCGCCGCGGATCAGCTTGCGGGGCTTGGAAAACAGCTGGCGATGCATGTCGCAGCCGCAAACCCGCTTTACCTCGATGTCCCTTCGGTGCCGCAATCGGCCCTCGATCGCGAACGCGACGTGTTGAGGGAGCAGGCGCGCGCCACCGGCAAACCTGATTCGGTGGTGGATAGAATGGTCGAAGGGCGGTTGCGGAAGTTCTACGAAGAGTTTGTGCTGCTTGAGCAGATCTTCGTCGTCGATCAGGAAACCGAGATTTCGAAGGTGGTCGAGCAGGCGAGCAAAGCTGCCGGCGCGGCGATCCGTGTCGCGAGCTTTGCGCGGTTCGCGCTCGGCGAAGGGGTTGAACGGCAGCGCACAGATTTCGCGGCCGAGGTGGCGGCTCAGCTCAAGAACTAACGCTGCGCGCCATCGCTGGGCGGTCGCACTCGCCGATTAGAGCGAGGAAGAGGGCGCGAGCCGGCGAAAGGTGCGACGCGCCGTGCGGGTTTAGTGTATTCTCGCTGCCATGGCGATCGACCTCAGGTACCGTCGCGTCCTCCTCAAGGTTTCCGGTGAAGCGCTGATGGGCAGGCGCGACTACGGCCTCGACCCCGAGATGGTCGCGCGCATCGCGGACGAGATCAGAGCCGTGCACGCGCTCGGCGTAGAGCTGTGCCTCGTGATCGGCGGCGGTAATATCTTCCGTGGCGTGTCGGGGACCGCGGTCGGCATGGAGCGGGCGTCGGCGGATTACATGGGCATGCTGGCGACGGTCATAAATTCGCTGGCCATGCAGAACGAGCTCGAGCGCTGCGGGGTGACGACGCGCGTCCAGTCGGCGATCTCGATGCAGGCGATTTGCGAACCCTATATTCGCCGCCGTGCGCTGCGTCATCTTGAAAAAAAACGAGTCGTGATCTTCGCGGCGGGGACCGGCAACCCGTTCTTTACGACCGACACAGCGGCAGCCCTGCGCGCTTCGGAAATGGGTTGCGACGCGCTTCTCAAGGCTACCAAGGTGGATGGCGTGTACGACGCCGATCCGGAGCTGGACCCGCAGGCAAGACGGTTCGACAGGTTGGACTATCTCGAAGTTCTCTCGCGCGACTTGCGCGTGATGGATGCCTCTGCGATTTCGCTTGCGCGCGAGAACAGCATCCCGATTCTCGTGTTCTCCATCTTTAAAATTGGTGGATTTGCCGAGGTTGTCAGGGGGCGGGGGAGGTATACGATCATCAACGGACAAAGCTAAATCCAAACAGGACGAGAGGCTATGCCGGAAGATGCATTACTCAAGGATCTGCGGCGCCGAATGGACGGCGCTGTGGAAGTGCTGCGCAAGGAGTTCGGCGGCTTGCGGACCGGGCGGGCCTCGGCAAGCCTGTTGGAGCCGATCACTGTCGGCGCCTATGGCGGCACAATGCCGCTGAACCAGGTCGCCAATATCAGCGTGCCCGAGCCGCGGATGATCACCGTGCAGGTCTGGGATCGCGCGATGGTAAAGGCTGTGGACAAGGCGATTCGTGAGGCGGGGCTCGGGCTCAATCCGCAGACCGAGGGCCAGGTAATCCGTGTTCCGATCCCGGATCTGAACGAAGAGCGGCGGCGGGAGCTGACGCGGGTCACGGCAAAATACGCCGAGCAGGCCCGTGTATCCGTTCGCAACGTGCGGCGCGACGGTGTCGAGCTGCTGCGGCGGCGCGAGAAGGACGCTGATATCTCGCAAGACCAGCAGCGCAAGCTGCAGCAGGACGTGCAGCACCTGACCGACGATTACATCAAGCGGATCGACGAGGCGCTGGAGCAAAAGGATAGAGAGATCCTGCAGGTCTGATGGACGCCGTCGAAGCGCTGCGATCGGTGCCGCAGCACATCGCGATTATCATGGATGGCAACGGACGCTGGGCGCAGGCTCGGGGGTTGCCGAGAATTGCCGGTCATCGGCGGGGGGCCGAAGCCGCCCGGCGAGCCGTCGTCGCCGCAGCCGAGCTCGGCGTCCCGTACTTGACCCTCTTTGGGTTTTCCTCCGAGAACTGGAAGCGGCCTCCCGCGGAAATCCAGGATCTAATGGGGTTGCTGCGGCATTATCTAAGGGGCGAGATCGCCGAACTGCACCGCAACGGAGCGCGGTTGAAAGTCATCGGAGAACTCGCCCGGCTCCCGGAAGACATCATCGACCTGATCGATCATGCGGAGGCGGTGACTCGCGATAACACTCGGATCACAGTGACGATGGCGCTGTCCTATGGCGGGCGTGCCGAGATTATCGCCGCCATGCGGGCCATCGCGCAGCAGGTGGCCGAGGGCCGTCTGGCCGCGGACGCGATCGACGAGGATTGCCTCGCCGGCCACCTGTTCACGTCCGACATCCCCGACCCCGATCTTCTGATCCGGACCAGCGGCGAGTTGCGCATCAGCAACTTTTTGCTTTGGCAATGCGCCTATTCCGAGCTGGTCTTCATAAGGACCCTGTGGCCCGATTTTTCAAAAAGTGACCTGGAGCTGGCGATCGCGGAGTTTCGCAGCCGCGAGCGCCGTTACGGCGCGTCCGCCGGCTCGCATTGAGGTGGCCTGAGAATGCCGAACACCGTTCCTTCCGAGGCCCGAACATCGCCCAGAACTGAGAAACCGGACTGCGCCGTGCCGGACGATTCGAGGAAAACCCGTCGCCTGTTGGTTCCGGCCCCAAGGGGCTGTGGCAGCCCGCGTCGACGTATGTCGCAGTGCAACTCCCTGCGGCTCCGCGTGCTGTCCGGCCTGGCTCTTGCCCCAGTTCCGATTGCGGCGATTTGGTTCGGTTCGCCTTGGCTTCCGCTGTTGACCACGGCAGCGGCGGGCGTGATGGCTTGGGAATGGGGGCGGCTCTGCCGCAGGGGCCATTTCGGACAGACCGGCATTGTCCTCGTCGGGGCGGTTCTCGCTGCCATCGCCGTAGCGGCGATAGCTTCCCCTGCGCTTGCGCTTGTCGCCGCGGGTGTCGGGACCGCCGTCGTTTTCTGGGCGGCGCAAAAAAAGCGCGATCTCGAATCTCGGTGGACCGCCTTCGGCGTCCTGTGGGTGGCGGTTCCATCGATTTCCTTGCTCTGGCTGGCGCACGACGGATCGATGGGAAGAGCGACGCTCTTGTGGGTGCTGGCCGTTGTCTGGGCAACCGACATTGGCGCTTACGCGGTTGGACGCTCGTTCGGCGGACCCCGCTTGGCGCCACGCTGGAGTCCGCACAAAACCTGGTCCGGATTGGCGGGAGGCGTCCTCTGCGCGGCATTGACAGGGTGGGCCACCGCATTGTTCCTCGGCATTTCGCCGGCTCTGCCGCTAGTGGTCGTCAGCGCGGGCCTTGCGATTGTCGAGCAGTTCGGCGATCTTGCCGAGTCCGTGGCTAAGCGCAGGTTCGGCGTGAAGGATGCGAGCGGCCTCATTCCTGGTCATGGTGGACTCCTCGATAGAGTCGATGGTCTACTGGCCGTGATCCCGGTGGTGGCTTTGCTTACGTTGATCGGCGGCCGCAGCGTACTGGCTTGGCGATGAACTCGCCCGACAGCGGTAGATTCCGCAGTGACGCGGCGCGACGAGTGACGATTCTCGGCTCGACAGGATCAGTCGGTCAAAACACCGTCGATCTGCTGCTGCGCAATCCCGAAGGCTTCGAGGTCGAAGCGCTGACGGCGAATCGGAATCCGCACCGCTTGGCCGAACAGGCTCAGGCGCTGCGGGCGCGGTTTGCCGCGATCGCAGATCCCGTGCATTACCCGGCTCTAAAGGAGGCGCTTTCGGGGAGCGGGATCGAAGCGGCGTGCGGCGCTGAGGCGCTGGCCGAAGCAGCGCTCCGGCCGGCTGAATGGGTGATGGCGGGGATTGTAGGAGCGGCCGGCTTGGCGCCGACCCTCGCGGCAATCCGGCGCGGGGCGATTGTTGCTCTTGCCAACAAGGAGGTGTTGGTGTGCGCCGGGACTCTGGTAATGGAGGAAGTCGCCCGATGCGGCGCCACTCTGCTGCCGGTCGATAGCGAGCACAACGCGATCTGGCAATGCTTCGATCTCGACCGGGTCGATACGATCGAGCGAATCATATTGACCGCGAGCGGCGGGCCTTTCCGCGAGCGGGAATTCGAGGATATGCGGAAGGTTACGCCGGAGCAGGCGGTCGCCCACCCAAATTGGAGCATGGGCGCAAAGATCTCCGTCGACTCCGCGACGATGATGAACAAAGGGCTGGAGCTGATCGAGGCGCACCATTTGTTTCGGCTGGCGCTCGAGCAGGTCGAGATCGTCGTGCATCCTCAATCTATCGTGCACGGCGCAGTAGTTTATCGCGACGGCTCGGTGCTGGCGCAACTCGGGTCGCCCGATATGAGGACACCGATCGCCTACGCGCTCGCTTGGCCGAGCCGAATCGAAACGCCCGCGAAGCGTCTCGATTTGGCAGCAATCGGGCGGCTCACCTTCGAGCCGCCCGATGAGCGGCGTTTCCCTGCTTTGCGTGTCGCGCGGGAAGCGCTGATGCGGGGCGGCGGTTGTCCGACAGTGCTGAATGCGGCGAACGAGACTGCAGTCCACGCGTTTCTCGATCGGCGCATCGGCTTCCTCGACATTGTCGAAACGGTGGAGCGCACCCTCGAAGCTATTCCCGAGGGCCAGCTTGAATCGCTCGATGACGTCTACAATTTCGACACAGCGGCGCGGGAGATTGCCAGCCGGTTTTCCGGCCAGCGTAACTCGACGCTCGGCAACGCATGAACGGATCTCGATGATGGAATTCCTAAAGGGGCTGACCCCGCTTCATAGCTTTTTTTATTCGGCTATCTGGTTCCTCGTTATTTTGACGGTTCTGGTTTTCGTTCACGAATTCGGTCATTACATGATCGCCCGGTGGAACCGCGTGCGGATCGAGGTCTTTTCCATCGGTTTCGGGCCCGAACTGTTCGGCTGGTGGGATCGCGCCGGAACCCGCTGGAAGTTCAGCACGATCCCGCTGGGCGGGTATGTGAAAATGTTCGGTGACAGCGATGCCAGCTCTGGGCTTCCCACCCCGGGGCTGGCGCGACTCGCCCCGGCGGAGCGCGAAGTCTCGTTTCACTACAAGCGGCTGGGGCAACGCGCCGCGATTGTTGCGGCCGGTCCAGCGGCAAATTTTCTCTTCGCGATCGTGGTCTTGGCGGTTTTGTTCATGACCTTTGGCCAGCCCTACACGCCGCCGGAGGTCGGGCAGGTCCAACCCGCGAGCGCCGCTGAACAAGGCGGAATCCGTGCTGGAGACGTGATCGTCCAAATCGACGGGCGGTCGGTCAATCGTTTCGAAGACGTCCAGCAAGCCGTGCGCCTCAACCCAAACGTGCCGATGGTCATCATCGTGCGGCGGGATGGCCAAGACCAGACTTTGCATGTCACGCCGAGTCAAACGGAGCTGACCGATCGCTTTGGCAACCATTACGAAATCGGACTGCTCGGCATAGCACGCAGCGGTGTGGAATATGCCCAGCGAGACCCAGGAACCGCTGTTATCCAAGCCGGAGTGGAAACCTGGAACCTGACCGCCGGAACGTTGCAGGCGATCTGGCAGATCATCAAGGGCACGCGCGCAACCGACGAGTTGGGCGGCCCATTGCGCATCGCGCAAATGTCGGGCGAGGTCGCTCAGGGCGGGGTGGTCGCGGTACTTTGGTTTATGGCGGTTTTGTCGATTAATCTCGGGTTGATCAACCTGTTTCCGGTGCCGGTGCTTGACGGCGGGCATCTGCTGTTTTATGCGGCTGAGGCGATTCGGGGGAAGCCGCTCGGCCACCGGGCTCAGGAATACGGCTTTCGCATCGGGTTGGCGTTAGTGCTGACGTTGATGGTCTTCGCCACCTGGAATGACCTGGTTCATCTCGGGATTGGGAGTTTGTTCAAGGCGCTGTAATGGGACGCGGCCGTCAGGTCCGAGCGCCGATCCAGGGGACGGAGTTGAAGCGGGGGTGGGGGTGCCTTGCGTTGCGTTCATTTGACTTCAGTGCGTTGGGCTGCCCTCAGCGCGCTATTCCTGGCTGCAATCGCGTTGCCCCAGACCGCAATTGGTCAGACGGCGGTTCGAGGTCCTTCGCTGGCCCAGATGGGTGGTGGTGGCACAGTCACTGATATCCGAATAGAAGGCGTCCAAAGGATCGAACCGGAAACAGTTCGCTCTTATTTGCTGATCCAACCGGGCGACGCCTGGGACGATGAGCTTGTGGACAGATCGCTGAAGGCGCTCTTCGCGACCGGACTTTTTGCGGACATCAATCTGAGCCGGGTCGGCAATACGCTCGTCGTGAAGGTTGTCGAGAATCCCATCATCAATCGCATCGCGTTTGAGGGAAACAGCAAGATCGATGAGAAGGATCTGACAGCCGAGATTCAGTTGCGGCCACGCGTCGTCTATACGCGCACCCGTGTTCAGAATGACGTCAAGCGCATCCTCGATCTCTATCGCCGGCACGGCCGGTTCGGAGCGACTGTCGAGCCGAAAGTCATCCAGCTCACAGAAAACCGGGTCGATCTCGTATTCGAGATCAACGAGGGTGAGTTCACCGGGGTGCGCGGTATAAATTTTGTCGGCAACCACCAATACAGCGACAGCAAATTACGCGGAATTCTGCAGACCAAGGAAAGCCGTTGGTATCGGTTCCTGACGAGCGACGACAGCTATGATCCCGACCGGTTGACGTACGATCGGGAGTTGCTGCGCCGGTTTTACCTGACCGAGGGGTATGCCGATTTTCGGGTGGTCTCGGCGGTGGCGGAGCTGACCCCCGACCGCGATGGCTTTATCATCACCTTCACGCTCGACGAGGGCGAGCGCTATCGCTTCGGCAAAGTCGATGTCAACATCAAGATCAAGGATTTGCCGTCCGAAGAGGTCCTGCCGCTTCTGACGGTGCATACCGGCGACTGGTACGACGCCGAAGCCGTTGAGAAATCGATATCGATATTGACCAACGCGCTGGGCAATCGAGGCTATGCGTTTGTTGAAATCAGGCCGAGCGTCAACCGGAACCGCGAAGAGCGTACGGTCGACATCACCTTCGACGTTCAGGAGGGTCCGCAGGTCTACGTCGAGCGGATCGATATCGTCGGCAATGTACGCACCCTGGACAAGGTAATACGACGCGAGTTTCAACTGGTCGAGGGTGACGCATTCAACACAACCAAAATGCAACGCTCGCAGCAGCGCATCAAGAATCTCGGATTTTTCAGAAAGGTCGACGTGACAAACAGCCCGGGCAGCGCGGCCGACAAGACCGTGGTGACCGCTGAAGTGGAGGAACAATCGACGGGCGAGCTGTCGCTTGGCATCGGTTTCTCCACGACCGACGGTCCGCTGGGCGATATCAACATCCGCGAGCGGAACTTTCTTGGCCGCGGCCAGGATATGCGCATCGGCGCCGTCGTATCTCTGCGATCTCAACAAGTGGATCTCAGCTTCACGGAGCCATATTTTCTTGATCGCAATATTGCGGCCGGTTTCGACATCTTTGAGGTAAAGACCAGCCCAACTCAGAATTTTTTCTCCGGGGTGACCCCGCCGTATCAGCAATTCTCATATGGGGGAGCCCTTCGCACCGGATATCAGATTACGGACAATCTTCGCCAGACCCTCAAATACACAGCCCGCTCCGACAACATCACAAATCTTCAGCCGAACACGTCACTGTTCATCGTTCTGCAAGCCGGGCAGCATACGACTTCCGAGCTCGGGCAGGTTCTGCTGTACGATCGCCGGGACGATAGGCTTGAACCGAGCGCTGGCTACTATGCGTCCGTGGGTAACGATTTCGCCGGCGTCGGCTTTGGCGTCGATTATATCCGCAACAAAGTAAACGCGGGCTATTACTACTCGGTGGCGCCGGATTGGGTGTTGAGCGTTACCGGAGAGGCGGGTTACATTTTTGGCTGGAATGGCCAGAATGTGCTGATCCAGGACAGGTTCTTTGTCGGCGGCGACAATCTGCGCGGGTTCCAGAGCGCCGGTATCGGACCTCGCGATTCGGTCAGCGGCGATGCTCTGGGTGGACAGAAATATTATCTGGGTTCCCTGACCCTGGGCGTGCCCTTGGGCTTGCCCAAGGAACTGGGCATCAGCGGGCGCGTTTTCACCGATTTCGGAACCCTCTATCACATTGAACCAACCAATATCGTGCTTACACCTGCGCAATTGGCTTCGACGGGTGGACAACAGCCGACGGTCGTGCAATCACCGGCAATCCGAGCCAGTGCAGGGTTTGGCGTGTCGTGGAAATCACCGGTTGGTCCCATTCGGCTCGACATCGCCTATCCGATCAAGAAGGAATCATTCGACAAAACCCAATTTTTCCGAGTCAGTTTTGGCACGAGGTTTTAATGTTGCTGTGCTCGCTTCGGCTTCAAGCATTGCTGCTGGCGGCGCTGTGCTGTCTCACCGGCACCGCCACCGCACAGGCTCCGCCGGCCCCGCCGACCCCTCCCGCCCCCGCTCCTTCGCAGCCCAGCCCGCCGGCGCCGGCGCCTGCCGCTTCCGCGCTGCCCACGGCGCCAATGTCCCTGACCGTAATGGTTGTCGATGTCCAGGCCCTGCTGCAGAATTCCAAGGCGGCAAAGATGGTACGCGGCCAGATCGAGCAGAAGCGCAACGAATACACCAAGGAGATTTCCCACCAGGAAGAGGCGCTGCGCACCGAACGTGACTCGCTGCAGCGGCAGCAAGCGTCGATGTCGGCCGACGCCTTGAACCAAAAGGGTCGAGAATTCCAACAAAAGGTCAACGATCTCGAGCGCAATGTCCAAGGCAAGCGCCAAGCTCTTGAAAAGTCCAACGGCGACGCCCTCTCCAAAATTCAAGAAGAGATGCTGAAGATCATTGCCGACATAGCAAAACAACGGAAGGCGAACCTGGTATTTCAACGCGCTGACCTGGTGCTCTTCGACCAGAGCTTCGATGTGACAGACGAGGTGCTGCAGAAGCTGGACGAGCAGATGCCGGCACTGACGGTGAATTTTGTAGCTCCGGTAACGCCTCCGGCCCCCGGCGGCACGGCCACGCAGCCGGCCGCCACCGCGGCTCCCAAATCGAAGAAGAAATAGCCGGCACGCGGCAGCCGAGGCCAGATGGCCGACCCACGCTTCTTTAACCGAGCCGGGCCTTTTACACTCGACATGCTGTCCCGGCTGAGCGGGGCCAAGTTGCTCCGCCCGGAGGAAGGCGCGCAGCTGTACAAAGACGTAGCGCCGCTCGAGACCGCCGGACCCGCCGACGTCAGCTTTCTCGAAAACAGAAAATACATCGAGGCGTTCCTGCGCTCGGGTGCCGGTGCTGCCTTCGTCGACGAGAAGGCCGCAGAACGAGCGCCGCCGGGAATGGCCCTTCTAATCAGCAACGAGCCTTATCGAGCGTATGCTTTAGCCGCCCAAGCGTTCTACCCACCACAGCAGACCACCGCTCGGAGGGCGCCATCCGCGCTTATCGATCCGGATGCAATCGTGCCCGAGGATTGCGATATCGGCCCGAATGTGGTGATCGAAAGCGGCGCGCGGTTGGGGCATCGCTGCCGGGTGGGTGCCAACAGCGTCATCGCTGCCGGGGTCGAGATCGGCGATGATTGCCGGATCGGCGCCAATGTGACGTTGAGCCATTGCCTGATAGGGTCGCGCGTCGTCCTCCACCCCGGAGTGCGAATCGGCCAGGAGGGATTCGGTTTTGCACCGGATCCGACCACCCCGATAAAGGTCCCGCAGCTCGGGCGGGTCTTGATCGGCGACGATGTCGACATCGGCGCCAACACTACGATCGATCGCGGGTCCGGGCACGACACGGTGATCGGATCGGGCTCGATGATTGATAATCTGGTGCAGATCGGGCACAACGTTGTTCTCGGTCGCTGTTGCATTCTGGCCGGTCAGGTCGGCATCTCGGGAAGCACGCGGCTCGATGACTTCGTCATGATTGGGGGACAAGGAGGGCTCGCCGGTCATCTGCACATCGGGGAGGGGGCACGGATCGCCGCCAAGAGCGGGCTGATGCGCGACGTTCCGGCCGGGGAGACGGTATGTGGCAGTCCAGCGGTTCCGCTAACCGACTTTATGAGGCAAACGGCGGTGCTGCAGCGTCTCGCGAAGAAGAAGGACGTGCGATGATCGAGCCGGGCTGTGCCGCGGAGCAGGGCATCGAAATCGGCCTTTCGCGAATCATGCAGATGATCCCCCACCGCCATCCGTTTCTAATGATCGATAAGGTTGTCGACGTGATCGCAAACGATAGGGCGACAGGCGTCAAGAACGTTACGATCAACGAGAACTATTTCCAGGGCCATTTTCCGACGCGTCCGGTGATGCCGGGCGTGCTGATTATCGAAGCCATGGCCCAGACGGCTGCCGTTCTCGTCGTTCATACGCTGGGGCCGGCATCGGAAGGCAAGCTGGTGTATTTCATGAGTGTCGACAATGCCCGTTTTCGTCGCCCTGTTTTTCCGGGAGACCGCCTTGACGTCCATGTCACAAAGCAGCGGAACCGCGGCAATGTCTGGAAATTCGAAGGGCAAGCCAAAGTCGGGGACAATGTGATGGCCGAGGCCGTCTTCGCGGCGATGATCCTCGACGGTTGAACCGAAGCCGCGGTAATGAGCCTCTCGCCTTCGCCACGCACTCGGTCGCGCGCAACAAAACGCTGGGTTGTGCGGGAGGATCTGTTCCAGGCCTCTGCCCCGGCACGCAGCGGCGGCCCTCCGCTTTGCCGGCTGTCAAGCAAAGTGTTGAATCGGACGATTAACCGAGCCGAGTGATGCCGCAAATCCACCCCACGGCCATTGTCGCGCCGGGGGCGATGCTCGCTGAGGATGTCGCCATCGGGCCCTATTGCACAGTGGGCGAGAATGTCACCCTCGGCCCGAGGGTCAAATTGATATCCCATGCCGTCGTCGACGGCCGTACCTATGTCGGTGAAGGAACCCGGATCTTTCCGTTTGCCTCGATCGGGCTCGAGCCGCAGGACCTCAAATATCGCGGCGAGGACTCGGAACTCGTTATCGGGCGCAACAATACGATCCGCGAATATGTGACGATGAACCCGGGGACGATCGGCGGCGGAATGGTGACCCGAGTCGGCGACAATTGCCTGTTCATGGTCGGGGTTCATGTCGCCCATGACTGCCAGATCGGCAATGGCGTCGTGATGGCGAACAACGCGACACTCGCCGGCCACGTTGTTGTCGAGCAGTATGCCGTTCTCGGCGGATTGTGCGCGGTCCATCAATATGTCCGGATCGGCAAGCACGCGATGATTGGTGGCATGTCCGGGGTGGAGCGCGACGTCATCCCGTATGGTCAAGTGATGGGCGACCGCGCGCGGCTTTGCGGGCTCAATATCGTCGGCATGCAGCGCCGCGGCTTCAGCCGCGAGGACATCCAGGGCTTGCGCAACGCCTATCAATTCCTGTTCTCCTCCGACGGGACCTTGATCGAGCGGGTCAATGAGACCGCGGAGCGCTTCAACGGCATTGGCCCAGTCGACGACATCATCGAATTCATCCGCGCCGATTCCAGCCGCGCGATTTGCCAGCCCAAGGGGGCAAATGGCGAATAGGCTCGGGATCGTCGCTGGAGGCGGTGGCCTGCCGCGGCGCCTTGTCGAAACCTGCCGCGCTGCCGGACGTGATGTTTTCGTGCTCGCTCTGGAAGGCGCGGCGGAGCCCGACACCGTGCGCGACGTACCGCATGCCTGGTGCCGCATCGGCGCGGCCGCCGCGGGGCTTTCTTTGTTGCGCGGGAACAATGTGACCGAGCTCGTGTTGGCCGGCAGCATTCGGCGGCCGTCACTGGCGGCGCTGCGGCCTGATTGGCGCGCGGCCAAGCTCTTTGCGCGCATTGGATACCGCGCGCTTGGCGATGACGGCCTGTTGTCGGCCATCGTCAACGAGTTCGAGCAGGAGGGGTTTCGCGTGATCGGCGCCGACCAGCTGCTTGATCAAGCCTTTGTAGCGGCTGGACCGCTGGGCAAGGTTCTCCCCGACCCGGAGGCGCAAGCGGATATCGAGCACGGGTTGCGGATCGCCCGGGCGCTCGGCGTGCTGGATATCGGTCAGGCGGTCGTCGTCCAGCAGGGGCTGGTGCTTGGGGTCGAGGCGATCGAGGGGACCGACGAGCTGCTGCGGCGCTGCGCCGGGCTGCGCCGCGATGGTCCGGGTGGGGTGCTTGTTAAAATCGAAAAGCCGGGTCAGGAGCGCCGTGCCGATCGGCCGACCATCGGCTTGCGCACAGTCGAGTTGGCGGCTGAAACAGGGTTGCGGGGCGTCGCCGTCGAGGCCGACGCCACGATCGTGCTCGATCGTGACGAGATCATCCGTACCGCCGATGGCGCCGGGATCTTCGTGGTCGGCGTCCGCCGATCGTGACTGCAGACGACGAAATTTTTGTTTTCATTGTGACGGGAGAACCCTCCGGGGACGCGCTCGGTGGCGCCTTGATCGCGGCGCTAAGGCAGCGCACCGGCGGGAAGCTGCGGGTTGCCGGCGTCGGAGGCGAGCGGATGCGGGAGGAAGGTGTTGAAAGCCTGATCCCGCTCGGAGACCTGGCCGTGATGGGTGTCGCTGAAGTCCTGCCCCGCGCTCCCGTCATCCTGCGCAGCGTCCGTAAAACGGTGGCGGCGATCCGCGCAATGCGGCCCGACGCCGTCGTTACCATCGACAGCTCGGGGTTCAGCTGGCGCATTGCGCACCGGCTGCGCCGCCACGGCGAGACCTTGCCGCTCATTCACTACGTGGCGCCAATGGTTTGGGCGTGGCGCGCAGGTCGCGCCAGGCGCATGGCGCGTTGGTATGATCATCTGATGACGTTGCTTCCTTTCGAGCCGCCCTATTTCGAGCGGGTCGGTCTGTCCTGCCGCTATGTCGGCCACTCCGTCATCGAAAGCGGCGCCGACCGGGGCGATGGCCGCCGGTTCCGGGAGCGCCATGGGCTCGCCGACGACGATTTGCTGATTACGGTGCTGCCCGGCAGCCGCGCCGGCGAGGTTCGACGGCTGCTGCCCATATTCGGTTCGGCGTTGCGGCGGTTGCAGCACATGCTTGGCCCTTTCCGTGTCGTCGTGCCGACTGTTGCAACGGTTTCCGCGGCTGTCGCGCGCGCGGTCCGCGACTGGCCGGGAGAAGCGATTGTCGTGCAGCAGCCGGAGGCCAAATACGACGCCTTTGCGGCCAGTCGCGCGGCGCTTGCCGCATCCGGCTCCGTTGCGTTGGAATTGGCCCTGGCGAAATTGCCCATGGTCGTCGCCTATCGGCTCAATCCGCTGACCGAGGCCGTTCTCGAACGGGTCGTTAAAGTCAGGCAGGTAAATCTCGTCAACCTGTTGCTGGGCGAGCCGTTGGTCCACGAGCTGTTGGGGCCAAATTGCACCCCGGATCGGCTCGCCGCTTCGCTCGCCGAGCTCGTTTGCGACGAACGGGTTCGCGCCGCGCACCGGCGGGGGTATGATGAAGCCGTCCGGCGTCTCGAGGGGGACGGATTGCCGCCGAGCCTGCGGGCCGCCGACCAGATCATCGAGATCATCGCCGCGCGCCGGCGCGGCGTTCCGAAACCCACCGCATGCAGGAGCGTGAGATGACAGCGACAGATGTAGCCGAAACCGCCAAGACGGTACCCGATGCCGAAAAGTTCCGGTTGCTGCACACGATGATCCGAGTGCGCGATCTCGATGCCTCGTTGAATTTTTATACCGACCTGCTCGGGATGAAGGTGCTGCGCAAGCGTGACTATCCCACCGGGAAGTTCACCCTCGCCTTTGTCGGATATGGCGACGAGACCAGCAATACCGTGATCGAGCTGACCCACAATTGGGACCAGAAGGAGCCCTATGCGCTTGGCAGCGCGTTCGGCCACCTCGCGATCGGCGTGCCCGACGTCTACAAGACCTGCGAACGCCTCGCCGCTTCCGGCGTCAAGATACCGCGTCCCGCCGGCCCCATGGCGCATGGCGGCTCGGTCATCGCCTTTATCGAAGATCCCGACGGCTACCGTATCGAATTGGTCGAGCGCTCATAGCCGCCGCGGTCGGTTCTATCCTTCCAATCCAATGCGCCCAGCGCGAGGGCTGGGCGCGGCTGGGACATTTCAGCCCCGCCTTTCTACCGGCGCATAGTGGCGCATTGCCGAGCCGGTGAAGAGCTGCCTTGGGCGGCCGATCTTCATGTCGGGATCTTCGATCATCTCGGTCCACTGCGCTACCCACCCGACGGTTCGCGCAATCGCGAACAGAACCGTGAACGTCGAGGTCGGGAACCCCATCGCCCGCAGGATAATTCCCGAGTAAAAATCTACATTCGGGTAAAGCTTGCGCTTGATGAAATAATCATCGTTCAGCGCGATCTTTTCCAACTCCATCGCCAGGTCGAGCAGCGGCTCGTCCTTGATGCCGAGCTCGGCAAGAACCTGGTGACAGCTCTCGCGCAGGACATGCGCGCGGGGATCGTAGTTCTTGTAGACGCGGTGACCAAAGCCGAACAGCAGTTCGTGGTCGTTCTTGTCTTTGACGTGATCAAGGAAATCCTTGATCTTTGATTTGTCGCCGATCCTCCCCAGCATCTTGAGGACCGCCTCGTTGGCGCCGCCATGCGCCGGACCCCACAACGAGGCGATGCCGGCGGCGATGCAGGCGAACGGGTTGGCGCCGCTCGACCCGGCATTGCGCACCGTGGCGGTAGACGCATTCTGCTCGTGGTCGGCATGCAGGATAAAGATCCGATCCATCGCTTTTGCGAGCACCGGGTTCACCTTGTACTCCTCGCACGGCACCGCCCACGCCATATGCAGGAAGTTCTCGGCGTAGCTCAGGGAGTTCTTCGGGTAGATAAAGGGTTGTCCGAGCGAATATTTTAATGCCATCGCGGCGATCGTCGGCATCTTGGCGATCAGACGGTAGGAGGCCACCATTCGCTGGTGGGGGTCGTGGATGTCGGTCGAGTCGTGATAAAACGCCGACAGCGCGCCGACGACGCCGCACATCACCGCCATCGGATGCGCATCGCGGCGAAACCCGCGGAAAAACGTGCTTAGCTGTTCGTGCACCATCGTGTGGTGCGTGATGTCGTAGACGAACTGCTCCTTTTCCTTGGCGGTCGGCAGCTCCCCATAAAGCAGTAGGTATGCGACCTCCATGAAGTCGCTTTTTTCCGCGAGCTCTTCGATCGGATAACCGCGGTAAAGCAGCACCCCCTCATCGCCGTCTATATAGGTGATGCTCGATCGGCAGGCCGCCGTGGCCATGAACCCCGGGTCATAGGTGAAATGACCCATTTGCGCGTAGAGCTTGCGGATATCGATCACACGCGGGCCAATCGTTCCGCCCAGCACCGGTAGATCGATCGACTTGCCGGTTTCGTTGTCGGTGAGCGTCACCGTTCCGGTAGTCATATTGTTGCCGTCCATCGATACACCTCTTGTCTGCGCCCGCGAGCGGTTGCCGTGTCTGCTTGGAAAAATAGGCCGGTCGCGGGCAATTGGCAAACAGGAGCGTCAAGCACTGACGGCGGCATCGGCAATTCGGCCCAATGTCTCGTCGCGGCCCAACACTTCCATCATCGTGAAGATCCCGGGAGACGCCGTCGAGCCGGTCAGAGCGGCCCGCAGCGGCTGCGCGACCGAGCCCAGCTTTATCCCCTTTTCGTCGGCAAAGGAGCGGATTTCCTCTTCGAGCCTCTCGTGCCGCCACTCGGCTTTCGTAAGCCGGCTGGGGAGCTCCGCCAACATCCGGCGCGCTTCGGGCGTGAGCAGCTTCGCCGCCCTCTCATCTGTTTGAATGGGCCGCGGCGTCACCAAAAAGCGCGCATTCCCGGCGAGCTCGGCCAATGTCTTCGGACGCAGCTTCAGCTCGGGCATTGCCTGCCGCAGACGCGTCCGATCATTTTCGGAGAGCGTATGGCCGAGGCTTTGCTCAAGGCGCTCGGCGGCGAGCCGCACGAGGCGAGCATCATCGGCGAGACGAATATAGTGCCCGTTCAAACTGTCGAGCTTGGCGAAGTCGAACCGTGCGGGAGCGCGGCCGACGGCGTCGATGTCGAACCACTCTATCGCTTGCTCGGTTGATATGATCTCGTCATCGCCATGGCTCCAGCCGAGCCGCAGCAGGTAGTTGCGCAGCGCTTCCGGCAAATAGCCGAGCTCGCGGTAGGCATCCACACCGAGCGCGCCGTGACGTTTGGACAATTTCGATCCGTCCGGGCCGTGGATCAGCGGCACGTGGGCAAATTCGGGGACCGACCATTCGAGCGCGTCATAGATCTGCTTCTGGCGAAAGGCATTGTTCAAATGGTCGTCGCCCCGGATGACATGGGTTATTCCCGTGTCGTGGTCGTCAACGACGACCGACAGATTATAGGTCGGCGTACCATCCGCCCGCAGGATGATCAGATCGTCGAGCTCGGTGTTTGCCACCGTGACCTCGCCCTGGACATGGTCGCGGATCGTCGTGGAGCCATGTTGCGGCGCCATGAGCCGGATAACCGGGGAGACGCCGGCCGGAGCCTCCGCCGGGTCGCGGTCACGCCACGTCCCGTCATAGCGCACGGACCGTTTCTCGGCGCGCGCCCGCTCGCGCATCGCTTCAAGCTCCGCCGGCGTGCAATAGCAATAATAGGCGCGGCCCGCGGCGAGCAGCTGCCGCGCGACCTCGGCATGTCGGGGAGCGCGCGAGAGCTGGTGGGCGACCTCGCCATCCCAGTTGAGCCCGAGCCATTCGAGCCCCTCGATGATCGCCGAGACCGCCTCGGGCGTCGATCGCGCGCGGTCGGTGTCCTCGATGCGCAACAAGAACTTCCCGCCGTGATGTCGTGCGAAAAGCCAGTTGAAGAGCGCCGTGCGGGCGCCGCCAATGTGCAGGAAGCCGGTGGGAGAGGGCGCGAAACGGACGATGACCTTCGTCATGCGCGATGGGGGAGCTGGTAATTGTGAAACATCTCGCGCAGGCGGGTCTTCATTACCTTGCCGGTCGCAGTGTGCGGTAAGTCATCGAGTACAACGACATCGTCGGGCAGCATCCAGCGCGGGAAGCGCTGTTCGAGCAAGCCGAGCAAGGCGTCACGGTCGGGCCTGCGGCCCGGCCGCGGCGTCACGATCAACAATGGCCGCTCGCCCCACCGCGGATGGGGAACCGCGATTACGGCGGCTTCGGCGACATCGGAGTGCCCGATTGCAACGTTTTCTAGTTCGATCGAGCTGATCCATTCACCGCCCGATTTGATGACATCCTTCCGCCGGTCCATGACCTGCATGTAGCCGTCGGCATCGATCGTTGCGACATCCCCGGTGTGGAACCAGCCGTCTGGCTCGACCACGGCAGCGCTTGCCTCATCATCATCGAAATAGCCGCTAACGATCCACGGCCCGCGCACCAGCAATTCGCCTATCGACTTGCCGTCGTGTGGTTGGATTTGGCCGGTGTCATCGACCACTTTCATCTCCACACCAAAGACCGGCCGTCCTTGCTTTGCCTTGACGGTCATTTGCGCCTCCGGGTCCAGCGCGAGATGCTTCGCCTTCAGCGCAGCTGTCGTGCCGAGAGGGCTCATCTCCGTCATCCCCCAGCCCTGACGGATCAGGATATCTCTGCGCTCGAAGGCCTCGATCAAAGACGGCGGCACCGCCGAGCCGCCAGACAGGATCCAGCGCAAAGTCGAGCAACGGGCGCCGGTTGCCGAGAGGTAGGCGTCGAAACCGAGCCATACCGTGGGTACGCCTAGGCTCATTGTTACTCCCTCAGCCTCGAAGAGCTCGTAGAGGCTCTGCCCATCCAGCCGGGGTCCGGGGAGCACCAGCTTCGCCCCGTTCATTGGCGCCGTATAAGGGGTCCCCCAGCCGCAGGCGTGGAACAACGGCACCACCGGGCAGACCGTATCACGGGCCGATAACGGGATTGCATCGGGGAGCGAGATTCCAAAAGCGTGCAGCACCGTCGAACGATGGCTGTAGAGGGCGCCCTTTGGCTTCCCGGTAGTTCCCGAGGTATAGCAAAGAGCTGCCGCCGCCCGCTCGTCGAATTCGGGCCACTCGAAGTCATCATGCTCGGCGGCGACAAGCTCTTCATAGGCGGGCAGGCCGGAGAGTCTATCCGCGGGTTCAACGCCCGGATCGGTCAACAATATAATTCGGCATTCGGCCGGCAGCTTCAGGGCGAGCCGCTCGATCAGCGGCACAAAACTTGTTTCGACAAAGAGCAACCGGTCGGCCGCGTGGTTGACGATGTAGATGATCTGTTCTTCGAACAGCCGCGGGTTGATCGTATGGCAGACGGCCCCGATGCCGGAAATGCCGTAATAAAGTTCAAAATGCCGATGGGTGTTCCAGGCGAGCGTGCCGACCCGGTCACCCGGCCCGATCCCCAGCCTCAGCAACGCCCGGGCGAGTTGCTTGGACCGGCGCTCGGCCTCGCCATAGGTATAGCGATGCGTCGCGCCCTCCATGGTTCGCGACACGACCTCGGTATCCCGGTGAAATGCGGCCGCATGCTTGATGATGGAGGATACGAGGAGCGGCCGCTCCGACATCAACCCCTGCATCGCACTCTCCCGGGCCCAATGGCGACGAATAAGTAGAGCCGGACCTGGACCGAGCTACAAGGGGATCCGCTATTTGATGAAAGCTGTTAGGCGCGCCGTTGAGTGGAGGATCCCGCGCGGACTCAAAAGCGCCGCATCAGTCCAACAAGCCGGCCTTGTACCTTGACACGATCGGGCCCGAAGATTCGGGTTTCATAAGCCTTGTTGGCCGGTTCTAGCGCGATCGAGGCGCCGCGCCGCCGCAGCCGCTTTAGTGTGACCTCTTCATTGTCGACCAGGGCGACGACGACACACCCATTTTCTGCCGCATCGCAGCGCTGAATGATAACCGTATCGCCGTCTAGTATTCCGGCCTCGATCATGCTGTCGCCAGCCACTTCGAGCGCGTAGTGCTCCCCTCCCTGCCCCAACAGGCTCGCCGGCACTCCGACCGTTGTGCTCTGGTCGCGCAACGCCTCGATCGGCGTACCGGCGGCAATCCGGCCATATAGCGGCAGATCGACGGCCTCGACGTCTTGAGCTACCGGGCTGCCGGGCAAAGAGCCTCGAAAATCGCCGCGAATTACGGTAGGAGAAAAACGGCCGCGTTCGCTTGACGAAGCGGCGGCGGCGCTTTCTTCCGGCAATTTAACGACCTCCAACGCGCGAGCCCGATGCGGCAAACGCCGGATGAATCCGCGCTCCTCGAGCCCGCTGACCAGTCGGTGGATGCCCGATTTTGACCTGAGGTGGAGGGCGTCCTTCATTTCGTCAAAGGATGGCGAGACGCCGGTCGCGATCAGGCGCTGGTTTATGAAAAGCAACAATTCACGCTGCTTTTTCGTCAGCATGAGACCCCCTTCTGCATCGCAGAACGAACCCTAAACATTATTAGCGTTCTACTTTGGTTCGCGCGGCGCGTCAAGCACGCTTAAATCGGCTGGGCTCCCCCCGGGAATTGGACGATTGGAACGCGCGCTCCCGCTTCGACGGCCGGGGCGTGCGGCGGACGGACAACCAGGCAGTCCGCCGCGGAGAGCAGTCGCATCATCGAGCTGTCCTGCACCTCGAACGGGAAGACCTCCATTTCGCCATCGGCGGCTGGGGCAAGGCGCGAGCGCAGGTAATCCTGCCGCCTGTCGTTCTTGGGAAGCGGAACGCCGAGCCGCGCCATAGGCGTGCCGTCGACCGGCTTATCGTTGCCGCTCAACCGATCGAGGGCCGGACGAAGGAACAGCAGCGCACAAACCAGCGTCGACACCGGGTTGCCGGGCAAGCCGATCATCGGCGTTCCACGATAGCTGCCGACCATCAGCGGCTTTCCGGGACGCATCGCGATTTGCCAGAAATCGAGCTCTAGCCCGTCCGCTGCAAGTGCCTCACGCACCAGATCATGCTCGCCGACCGAAGCCCCGCCGGTCGTCACCAGCAAGTCGACACCGCGGGTCGCAATTGCGATTCGGCGCAGGGCGGCCGGATCGTCCGGGGCGTTGCCGACGGAAACCGGTGTTCCACCGCAAGCTGTCACAAAGGCCGCCAAGGCGAGGCTGTTCGAGCTGACGATCTGATGAGGGCCGATCGGGTCGCCGGGCATGACGATTTCATCGCCGGTCGACAGTATTCCGATCCGCGGCCGGCGCTGCACCAGCAGCCACGGACGATTCATCGCCGCAAGAAGGCCGATATCGCGGGCCGTCAGGCGCCGCCCCGCGCGCAGCAGCACGTCGCCTTCGCCAAAATCGAGACCCTCGCGGCGGACGTAACGGCCGCGCGGCGCGCCCTCGAGGACGCGGACCCGGTCGCCCTCGCGCTGCGTCTCCTCCTGAATGATGATCGTGTCGGTACCGGCCGGCACCGGCGCTCCGGTGAAGATCCGGGCGGCCTCGCCGGGGCCGACACGCCCACCGAACCCGGCTCCGGCCGGCACCTCGGCGACGATCCGAAGCTCGGCCGGAACCATCGTCACATCCTCGGCGCGGACGGCATAGCCGTCCATCGCCGACACGGCAAAGGGCGGCTGCGTCCGCCGCGCGGCGACGTCCTCGGCAAGAACGCGCCCGAGCCCTTCCGCAATCGAAATCTGCTCGTGCGGCAGCGGTTCGAGCGGCGCCAGGAGGCGCGCCAATGCTTCTTCGACCGAGATCATCTCTAGGCCTCCCAATCGCCTGATTTGCCGCCCGATTTGCGCAACAGCCGCAGATCGGTGACGATCATTCCGCGGTCGACCGCCTTGCACATGTCGTAAACGGTCAGCGCTGCGACGCTCGCCGCCGTCAATGCCTCCATCTCAACGCCGGTGCGGCCCCGCAGCTTGCACGTCGCAGTGATCTCCACCGAGCAACGTTCGGGGACGCATTCGAGTTCGACGTTGACGGAAGTCAGAGCGAGCGGGTGGCAAAGCGGGATCAGCTCCGGCGTGCGCTTTGCCGCCATAATGCCGGCGAGCCGGGCGACCGCGAGCACGTCCCCTTTGGCGACGTCTCCCGAGAGGATCCGCTCGAGGGTCTCGGGTCGCATCACGATTCGCGCGCCCGCCGTCGCGATCCGCTCGGTCTCCGCCTTGTCGGAGACGTCGACCATGCGGGCACGCCCGTCGGCATCGAGATGCGTGAAACCGACGTCGGCGGGGAGGCGCAGCAGCCGGCGCGTCGCCTCGGTCACATCTTGTTCACGCATCAAACTCTGGCCGACCAGGAAACAGCGGGCGCCTGCGGCGGCGAGGCGGTCGAGGTCTTCGGGCCGGCGGATCCCGCTCTCGGCGACGACCGTTCTGTCGGGCGGCACCTCCGGGGCCAGAGTTTCGCCGGTCCGCAGATCGGTCTCGAGCGTCTTCAGGTTCCGGTTGTTGATGCCGATCAGCCGGACCGGCAAGCGCAGCGCGCGGTCGAGCTCCTGACCGTCGTGAATTTCGGCCAGCACGTCGAGCCCCAATTCGGCGGCGGCAGCCGCGAGCTCGCCGGCTTCCGCATCGGACAGGGCCGCCATGATCAGCAACACGCAATCGGCGCCGATCCGCCGGCTTTCGACGATCTGGTAGGGATCAAGGATGAAATCCTTGCGGAGCACCGGCAAGCGAACCGCCCGGCGAGCGGCAACAAGGTCGTCGTCGCTTCCCTGGAAATAGGGCGCGTCGGTCAGCACCGAGAGGCAGGTAGCCCCGCCGGCTGCGTAGGCGCGCGCGAGCGCCGGAGGATCAAAATCCTGCCGTATCAGGCCGGCGCTGGGCGAGGCCTTCTTTATCTCGGTGATCAGGCCATAACGCCCCGCCGCGAGATGCCGCTCGAGCGCCGCCGCAAACGGCCGCACAGGCGGCGCCTCCGCCAGCCCGGCGAGCAACGCCGCCTCCGAAACCACTGCTTTTGCACGGACGACATGCGCGCGCTTCTCGGCGCAGATCTGGGCGAGCACATCGCTCATTGCGCGGCGCGCTCCGTCTCGGCCGGGGCATTGGTTCGGGTGATCAGCTCGTCAAGCACCCGCAAGGCGGCGCCGGAATCGAGTGATCGCGCGGCCAGCTCGATCCCCTCCCCTACCCCATTCGCCCGCCCCGCGATCAGCAGCGCGGCCCCGCTATTCAGCAGCACGACGTCCCGCAACGGTCCGCCGGCGCCCTGGAGCAGGTCCCGCATCAGATGTGCATTGTGCTCCGGCGAGCCGCCTTTGATGTCTTCGAGACGCACCTCGGGCAGGCCAAAATCTCCGGGAGCCACCTCGAAGGTCTCGACCTTACCTCCTTCGAGGGAGGCGACTGTCGTCGTGCCCGTTGTCGTGAGCTCGTCCAACCCCGCTCCGTGCACGACCCAGGCCCGCTCCGAGCCGAGCCGCCCCAACACCTCGGCCATCGGCCGCACCCATTCGGGTGCGAACACGCCGACGAGCTGCCGGCGCGCCTTCGCGGGACTCGATAACGGCCCCAGCAGGTTGAAAATCGTTCGCGTGCCAAGCTCGACGCGGGTCGGCGCGACATGCCTTGTGGCGCTGTGATGACGCGGCGCCATCAGAAAGCCGATGCCGATCTCCCACAAGCACTGCCGCACAACGGCAAGGTCGGCATCGATATTGACGCCGAGCGCGGTCAATACGTCGGCCGAGCCGGATTTTGAAGAGAGCGCACGATTGCCGTGCTTGGCGACAGGGACCCCGCAACCGGCCACCACCAGCGCGCTGGCGGTCGAAATATTGAAGCTGCCGGAGGCATCCCCGCCCGTACCGCAGGTGTCGACTGTGCCGGGCGGCGCGTCGATCGAAACGGCCTTTGCGCGCATGGTCCGCGCCGCGCCGGTGATCTCGTCGACGGTCTCGCCGCGGACCCGCAGCGCCATCAGAAAACCGCCCATCTGCGACGGCGTGGCGTCGCCGCTCATGATGATGTCGAACGCCGCCTCGGCCTCGCTCTCACTGAGGGCGCGCCCCAGCGCCACCCGCGCGAGCAGCGATTTGAGATCGCCCATGTCGCCGGTCATTCGGCCGACCCATCGCCGTTTATGATCACCAAAGGCACGTTCGGAAGGCGCCGCTTGTCGAGCATTTGACCCTTATACCAGCCAATGATGTCGGACAGGAACAGACTGTTCCCCGCGGAGTCAGGCATGGACATCAAGGCATCAAATATATTATGTCTTGATGTATGAGAACAACATTGACCATCGATGATGATGTCGCGGCCATGCTGGAGCAACAGCGGAAAACGCGCGGCACCAGCCTCAAGGATCTTGTGAATGAGGCGTTGCGCCGCGGATTGGAGGATTTGGACTCCCAACGGAGGCCACGCGATCATTTCGAAACGCGATCGGTCGATCTGGGTCGTTTAAAGATAGCCAGCATCGACAATGTTGCCGAAGCGCTGGCGATCGCCGAGGGCGAAAGCTTCGATTGATTTTGGTAGATGCAAACATCCTGATCTATGCGCGTGTGCGTTCGTTTGAACAGCACCAACGCGCTCGCGAGTGGCTCGACCAGCAATTAAATGGCGTACCCCGTGTCGGCCTGCCTTGGGCGAGCCTGCTTGCATTTTTGCGGATCGTAACAAATCCGCGAATATTCGAGCGTCCGGAACCAATCGCCGAGGCTTGGGATCAGGTAAGGGCGTGGCTGTCGTGCCGCAACGCGTGGATACCGGAGCCGACCGAACGACACGCAGAGCTGTTGAGCACGTTATTCGCCCTGCCGGGTGTGCACGCGAATCTGGTGCCGGATGCTCATCTGGCGGCATTGGCCATCGAGCATGGCCTCGCTCTATGCTCCACCGACGGTGATTTCGGTCGATTTCCTGATTTGCGTTGGCTCAATCCGTTAGTGGGATGAGAGAAGTCGGTACGGCGCAGGCGAGCGCCCCCTTTGGGGCGGGCTCGCCGGTTTCAGGTCACATCGACGAGGACGATTTCGGCGTCTTCGATGGCCGAGACGCGCAGCACCCGTTCTTTCTCGATCGCGGCGCCGTCGCGCTCGGCTATCCGCACGCCGTTGACCTCGACCGAGCCGAGCGCCGCGACGAGATAGGCGCGGCGCCCTTCGGCGAGCAGATATTCGGCGCCTTCGCCTGCTTTCAGCGCGGCGCCGAGCACCCGAGCATCGGCGCGGATCGGCAGGGCGTCGCCGTCCTCTTCGCGCCCGCTCGCCAGTGTCACGAACCGGCCCGAGCGATCCTGCTTCGGAAACGGCTTTGCACCCCAGCTCGGTGTTTCGCCGCGCCTCGACGGCTGGATCCAAAGCTGAAAGATCTTTGTCGTCTCGGGTTCGAAATTGTACTCCGAGTGACGTATTCCGGTGCCGGCGCTCATCACCTGCACGTCACCCGCTTCGGTGCGCCCCTTGTTTCCGAGGCTGTCCTGATGGGTGATGGCGCCCTGCCGGACATAGGTGATGATTTCCATATCGGCATGCGGGTGCAGCGGAAACCCGGTGCCCGGCGCGATCTCGTCATCATTCCATACGCGCAGTGAGCCCCAGCCCATCCGTTGCGGGTCAAAGTAGTCAGCAAACGAGAAATGGTGCTTGGTCCTGAGCCAATCGTAGTGGGCGCCGCCCAGTGCGTCGAATGGTCTGCGTTCGATCATCTGCTTCTCCAGATGTTCAGTGTTTCGCAATTGCTGATGAGATGGGAGGCGCACCTGGTGTATAAATAGAAACGTTAGAAACGCATCGTTTCTAAATATGTCGAAACTTCCCGATCTCGAGGCGTGGGCGATCTTCGCCAAAACCGCTGAAACCGGCTCCTTTGTCCGCGCCGCCGGTGAGCTTGGCCTCTCCAAGGCGACCGTCTCGAAAGCCATAACGCGGCTTGAGCACCGGCTCGGTGAGCGTCTCTTCCACCGCACTTCGCGAAGGCTGTCGCTGACTGAAACCGGACGGGTCCTGTCGGTTCGCGCGGCCCAGATTCTCGCCGACGCCGAGGCCGTCGAAGCCGAGGCGCTGTCGCGGTCCGCTACGCCCCGCGGGCGGGTCCGCTTAGCGGCGCCGATGTCTTTCGGACTGGATCACGTGGCGCCGGCGCTGCCGGATTTTTTCGCCGCCTTCCCGGCGATTTCGATCGACCTGCATCTCAGCGACGAGGCCGTCGATCTGGTCGGCGGCGGCTTCGATCTGGCGCTCAGGATCGCCGCGCTGCCGGATTCGAGCTTGGTGGCGAGGCGGCTCTGTCAGGTGCGCCGTCTGCTGGTGGGGTCGCCGGCATATTTTGCGCGCCGAGGGCGGCCGTCTCATCCGCGTGAACTTTCTGACCACGCCTGCCTCGGCTATTCCTATTTGCCGTCCGGCGATGCCTGGCAGTTCATCGGCCCAGCTGGTGAGGAGCATACAGTGGCCGTGAGCGGGCCGCTGCGCGCCAATAACGCGGATGCGATGACGCCGTTGCTGCGCTCTGGGATTGGAATTGCTCTGCAGCCTGAGTTTGTGGTGTGGCGCGACATCGAGGAAGGCCGCCTCGAAGCGGCGATGACCGACTGGTCGGCCTCGCCGATCGCGCTCAATATCGTAACGCCGCCGGGCGGCCCCAGACCGCCGAAAGTCACCGCGCTGATAGATTTCCTGGTTCGCCGGTTTTCCGAACGCGCCGCGTCCTGGGCCAGGCCCTAGTAATCCGTCGTCGGCGGCGGATCGAAAGCCCTTATCGGCGGGAGAGGGCCATCAAAGCGCTCGACCTCTACGCGGCTGAGCTGCCCGGTGCAGCCCTGCGCGAGGCTTGAAGTGCCGGTGTCGCGCGTCACTGCATTGGGATTGCCGTGCACGCAGAGCGGCTTCTCGGCCCCGGGATCTTCGGGATCGTACCAGGCGCCGGTCGACAGCTGCACGACGCCCGGGCGCAACGCGTCGCTCAGCACCGCACCGGCGAGGCACTCTCCACGGTCATTGTAGAGGCGCACGATGTCGCCGTCGCTGATGCCCCGCGCCGCGGCGTCCTGCGGGTGCATGCGGGCGGGCTCGCGTCCCTTGATCTTGGACGCCAGGCTGGTGGCGCCGAAATCCAACTGGCTGTGCAAGCGGGTGGCCGGCTGATTGGCGATCAGCTGCAGCGGGAAGCGCGGATCGCCGGCATCGCTCGGCGGCAGCCATGCCGGGTGACCGAGGCAATCGGTGTAGCCGAACTCCGCAATCCTGGCCGAGGCGATTTCGATCCTGCCGCTCGGCGTCGGCAGCGGTGCCGCTCCGGGGTCACGGCGAAACGCTCGAACGATGCCGCCATTCCAGGGCAGGCGCGGCAATACCAGTTCGCCTGCTTCCCAGAACTGGTCGAAATCGGGCGCGTCCGCGCCCCGCTCGACCAGCGCGCGGCGAGTCGCCTCATAAAGATGCCGCAGCCATTCTCGTGCCGACCGGCCCTCGGTGAACGGCGCCGCAATACCGAGACGCTGCGCCAGCTCGCCAAAAATGTCGTAGTCGTCGCGCGCTTCGCCATAGGGAGGCACCGCCCGGTGCATCGCCACGAGCAGCGGATCACCCGGCGAGCCGCCGATGTCCTCGCGCTCCAAGGTGATGGTCGCCGGCAAGACGATATCCGCATGCCGCGCGCTCGCGGTCCAAGCCGAATCATGCACGATGATTGTGTCCGGTTGCGCAAAGGCGTGGCGCAGCCGGTTCAAATCCTGATGATGATGAAACGGGTTGCCGCCTGCCCAATAGACCAGCTTGATGTCGGGATAACTGAGCCGCTGGCCGTTAAAGTCGAACGGCTCGCCTGGATGGAGCAGCATGTCCGCGATGCGCGCCACCGGAATAAAATCGGCAATGCTGTTGCGCTCGATCGGCAATGTCGGAAGCGGCACAGCGAGCGGCGGCTTTCCGGTGTTGGAGGTCGATCCCAGCGCATAGGCGAAACCACCGCCCGGCAAGCCGATCTGACCCAACAAGGCCGCCAATACAACGCCCATCCAGACCGGCTGCTCCCCGTGCTCGGCACGCTGCAATGACTGCGAACAAATGATCAGCGTACGGCGACCGGCGGTTCGCCGCGCCAATCTGGTAATTTGCTCGACCGGCAGTCCGCAGATCGCCGCCGCCCAAGCGGCATCCTTGGGCTGGCTGTCACTATGGCCGAGGAGGTAGGGCGCGAAGCTCTCGTAACCGGTGCAGTAGCGCTCGAGGAAAGGGCGGTCGTGCAGTCCCTCGGCTACCAGCGTATGAGCGATGCCGAGCATCAGCGCCACGTCGGTGCCCGGGCGGATCGGGTGCCAAACCGCCTCGACCTCCGCCGGCAGATCGTCGCGCATCGGGCCGATCAGGTGGAATTCCGCGCCCTGCCGGCGAGCCGCGCGAAGCCGGGCGCGGGCGATATGCTCGCTCGTCCCGCCCCCGCCGACATTGTTGTTTTTCAGCGCCATGCCGCCAAAGGCGAGGACGAGGGCGCTGTGGTCCACCAGCTCGTCCCAGCTGACGTTATTCCCGGCTACGGCTTCCTGCGGGCCGATGACGTGCGGCAGAATTACCGTCGCAGCGCCCGAGCTGTAGCTGCCCACCGACCGGACATAGCCGCCCGCCACATTCAGAAAGCGGTGCAGCTGGCGCGGCGCGTCGTGGAAGCGGCCGGCGCTCGCCCAGCCATAGGAGCCGCCGAAGACGGCGCGCGGGCCATAAGCATCGTAGACACGCTGCAGTTCCGCCGCGACCAGATCGAGCGCCCGCGGCCAGTCGACAGCGACAAGAGGCTCGCGGCCGCGCCGGGGATCGGGCCCTGGACCGCGCTCCAGCCAGCCGCGCCGCACCATCGGCCGGGCGATCCGAGCGCGGTGCGACAGCGCGGCGGGGATGTTGCCGAGCAGCGGTGACGGGTCGGGATCGCGCGGATGCGGGACGATCTCGATCCCCTCGCCGCGCTGCAGGACGGAGAAGGCGCCCCAATGCGAGCTGTGCGGAAGCGCGCCGAAAGGAGGCGTGGGTGTTTGGGTCATCGACAGCTAAAATAGACTGATACGCTCCCCGCGAAAGGACCCATCATGTCGCTGAGCCGTCAGTTCGCCGCTTTCGTTGCCGGCCTTCGATATGAAGACCTGCCGCCCGAGGTGGTCGACCGGGCCAAGGGTGTGACGCTGCAGGCGCTGAGTTCGGCGCTGATTGCCCGCGACATGCCGGCGAGCCGCCAGGCGCTCGCCTTGATGCAAGAGGAAGAGGCTGGCGGCGGCGGGGTCGCGACGGTGCTGTGCCACGGCACGAAGCTGACCAAGGGCGGGGCCGCTTTCGTCAATGCGGAAATGATCTTTGCCGGCGGGAAGTGGGACACCTTCCGGATGCTGACCCATCCCGGCATTGCGATCCTGCCGTCGGCTCTCGTCGTAGCGGAAATCGCCGGCGCTTCGGGCAAGGAGTTCCTAACTGCTGTCGCTGCCGGCTATGAGGTCATGGAGCGGATGGCGGCTGATTTCATCCCGACGGTCATGTCACGCGGCTTCCACGCCGGGCCGGTCTTCGGGATCTTTGGTGCCGCGGTCGCCGCCGCCAAACTGCAGCGCCTCGACGAGGGCCA
>JBJMQW010000225.1:0-3726 GCA_045802495.1 Allostellaceae bacterium
AAGGAAAACCGGCGCATCCCGACCTGGAACAAATTGCAGACCCGATTCATGGCCGATCTGGCAACGGCCGGGTATCAGCGCGAGACGATCGATACCGTCATCTGCACTCATCTCCATGTCGATCACGTCGGTTGGAACACGATGCTGATCGAGAGCCGTTGGGTCCCGACGTTCCCGAACGCACGCTACCTCGTGGGCCGCGTCGAGTTCGCCCATTGGACTAACGGCCACGAACGCGAAGACATGAGGGCCGTGCTCGCGGATTCGGTGATACCGGTTTGGGACGCCGGGCTCGTCGATCTCGTCGAGACCGATCACCGGATCTGCCATGAAGTCAGTCTCGTTCCGACCCTCGGTCATACGCCGGGCCATGTCAGCGTAAGGATCACATCGCAGGGAGAGGAGGCGCTGATCACGGGCGATTTCATGCACCATCCGTGTCAGATAGCCCACCCGGATTGGTCGTCGACTGCGGACAGCGATCCGGGCGAGGCGCAGCTGACGCGCGGCCGCATGTTGGCCCACCTCGCCAATGCCCCGATCCTGGTCATCGGCACGCATTTCGCCGGCCGAACCGCCGGCCGGATCGTGCGCGACGGTGGCGCATTCCGCTTGGAGTGAAAGAATGGGTGAGCGCGTCTTCGACGGCTTGAAGGTGATCGACTGCGCGAGCTTTATCGCCGGGCCGGCGGCGGCGACGGTCATGTCGGATTTTGGCGCTGAGGTAATCAAGATTGAGCCGCCGGGCTCGGGCGATCCGTACCGCCGGCGGGCGACGCCCCCGAGCGGACCGGGGCTCAAGAGCAATCCGGGTTTTGTGCTCGACGGGCGCAACAAGAAGAGCCTGGCGCTCGATCTCCGCTCACCGACCGGGCAGTCGATCCTGCGCCGACTGGTTGGTGACGCCGATGTGTTCATCACCAACTACCCACCGCCGGTGCGCCGACGTCTCGGGATCACCTACGAGGAGCTGGTGCCGCTCAACGAGCGGCTGATCTACGCCTCATTCACCGGCTATGGCGAAACCGGCCCTGAGGCGGACAAGCCGGGCTTCGACGCGACTGCCTGGTGGGCGCGCTCGGGGTTGATGCATCTTGTGCGCGCCGGGGAGGATGTGTCGCCCGCCCGGTCCTTGCCGGGCATGGGCGATCATCCCTCGGCAATGGCGACCTATGGCGCGATCGTCACCGCACTTTATCACCGCGAGCGCACCGGCAAGGGCGGCTATGTCGGCTCGTCGCTGCTGGCCAATGGTCTCTGGGCGAACGGTTGCTCGGTCCAGGCGGCATTGTGCGGCGAGAAGGTCACGCCTCAGCCGCCGCGGGAGCGCGGGCTCAATGCGTTGCGCGTGCATTACCGCTGCCGCGACGGCCGCTGGCTGCTGTTGTCGATCGCCGCCGACGAATGGCGCTGGGAGAAGTTCAAGGAATGCCTCGGCGCGAGCGTCCTCGATGCTCCGCGATTTGCCACCTCCGCGTCCCGCGAAGCGCATGCACGCGAGTTGATCGTCATCCTCGACGGGATCTTCGCGACCAAGGATCAAACCGAATGGCGCGCGATCCTTGACGCCGCCGGGCTCATTTTCGGTATCGTTGCCGATATGGACGAGATTGCCGAGGACCCCCAGATCCTCGCCAGCGAGGCGCTGGTGCCGTTCGACGACGGCAGCTCGCTGACCGTCAACAGCCCGTTCTGGATGGCGGGCCAGCAGAAGGCGCCGCCGCGGCCGGCCCCGGCTGTCGGCGAGCACAGTGAGGAGGTGCTGCGCGCAACCGGCCTCTCCGAGGGCGAGATCCGGTCGCTGCGCGCCGACGGCGTGATCGGCTGAACAGAGAGGAGGGACGACAAATGCCAACGAGCATCAAGGAAATGCTGGCAGAGGCCAATGCCATGGTGTCGCGGCTCGATCCGGCCGAGGTTCGCAATCGGATGAACCGCGCGGATGTTCTGATCGTGGATGTTCGCGATGCGCCGGAGCTTGCCTCCGGCGGCAAGCTCAAGGGTGCGGTCCACGTCTCGCGCGGCATGTTGGAGTTCCGCGCCGATCCGGAGAGTCCTTACCACGACCCGGCCTTTCAAAAAGATAAGACCGTCCTGGTCTATTGCGCCTCCGGCGGCCGCTCCGCGTTAGGTGGCAAGACGTTGAAAGACCTCGGCTACGCTTCCGTCTACAACGCCGGCGGTTTCAAGGAACTGGCTGACGCCGGACTGGAGACCGAACCCGCCTAGCTCAGTTGTCGACAACGGCGATCGCTTCGATCTCGATCATCGCATCGGGATCGGCGAGGCGGCTGATCTGGACTGTTGTGCTAGTCGGCGTGGCAGGGCCGAAATAGCGCATCCTTATATCGGGGTGCTTGGCGAACTCCTCATAATCGGTGACGTAGGTATTGGTCTTGACGATGTCGGCCAAGGTGGCGCCGGCGGCTTCGAGGCAGGTCTTGATGTTCTCGCCGACCTGCTCGATTTGGGCCCGCATGTCCCCTTTGCCGACGCAAACCCCTTGCGCGTCGCGCGCCAGCTGGCCGGCAACGAAAATCATCTTGCCGGTGCCGCTGACGGTGACGACCTGGGTGTATCTCGCCTTGCCGTCGACAATCCGGACATGGATGCCCTGCGGCTGAATCTTCTCCCGCTTGATCGCCATGTTGTCCCCTTTCCCTATAATGCGACCCGATGATACGCCGCGCCCTTGGGCGCGCCAATTGGAGCGAGGCCCTTATGCCGCTGACCAGTCTTCGCCACGGGATCTTTCTGCCGCCCTTCCATCCGAACGAAGAAAACCCGACTCAGTGCCTCGAGCGCGACCTCGAACTGATTGCGTGGCTCGACAAGCTCGGCTTTCACGAAGCCTGGATCGGCGAACACCACTCGGCGGGATTTGAGATCATCAGCTCGCCCGAGATCTTCATTGCCTTTGCCGCCGAACGGACGCGGCACATGCGCTTGGGCACCGGTGTTATCTCACTGCCCTACCACCACCCTATGATGGTCGCCGACCGCATAGTCCAGCTCGACCACATGACCCGCGGGAGGGTCATGTTTGGCGCCGGACCCGGTCTGTTGGCGTCCGACGCGATCATGATGGGGATCGATCCGCTGACCCAGCGCGACCGGATGGCTGACGCGATCGACGTGATAATTCGGCTGTTCAAGGGCGAGATCGTCACCGAGAAAACCGACTGGTACACGATGCAGGAATGCCGGCTGCACTTGCTGCCCTACACCAAGCCTTATCCCGAGGTCGCTGTGGTCAGCGCGATCACCCCCTCGGGCGGGCGGCTCGCGGGCAAGTACGATCTCGGCATGATCTGCGTTGCCGCAACCAATCCGTTTGGCTTTGACGCTCTCGGTGCGAATTGGCAGATCGCTTGCGACGTGGCCGCCGAGCACGGGCGCGAGATGGACCCAGCGCGCCTGCGCCTTGTCGGGCCGATGCACATCGCCGAGACCCGAGCGCAAGCTTATGCAAATGCCAAATTCGGTTTCGAGCGCTATCTGGGCTACCTGAACAACAACCAGCCGCGCTTTATTGTGCCGCCCGGCAAGGATCCGCTCGAATGGTTTGTCGAGAATCGCTATGGCGTCTGCGGCACACCCGACGACGCAATCGCACTGATCGAGCGACTCTATGACAAGCAGGGCACATTCGGCGCCTTTTTACAGCAGGCGCACAACTGGGCGGATTTCGAGGCGACGAAGCGGTCTTATGAGCTCTACGCCCGA
>JBJMQW010000005.1:0-3740 GCA_045802495.1 Allostellaceae bacterium
CGATTCCTATATGCCTCAGCAGGTATTGCATCAGCATTCCAATTACACGGCCATTCGGGTGATTGGTCGTATAGAATAAGCGTCGCCTCTGGAAGTTATCCAGAATGTATCGCCCAATGTTAAATGCAAATTGCTGGTCCATCGCCATGAGGCGCCGCTTTTCGAAATCGTGCAGCCTTACATAATTGAGGATGCCGTCGACCGATAGGGTGCGATAGGCGCGGAGGCGCTGCTCGCGGTCGGGAATTTCCTTGCGCAGACGGGCGAGCAGCCCGTCATGATAGAGGAAGGTCAGGTTCGGCCACTCGCGTTCATAAGCCTCCTTATCTCCCGGTCCGTTATAGTGATCAAACGGCCACAAAGACGCGAAATGCAGCAGCGGGAATTTGATCAGCCGGACATTCTCGCGGACATAAGGCCGCAGCGGGTAATTCTCCCAGTCCCTGATATCCTGGACGAGCAGAATGTCACAGCCCTCCAGCTCGGCCCGTCCCGGCTCGTGCAAATCCTGCTGCAGTGCGACGAAATGGTATCGCGCGTCCAGTCGGCTATTGAGTTCGCTCGAACGAGCCAAAGCTTCGTGAAGGGTTTGCGCCTGGCAATTTCCGACGATCAGAACTTTGGCCCGGTTTGGCCTTGTCAAGGAACGGCATGTATTGCCGGGAACGTCTTTGGCGATGACTTCGTGAAGATTGACCGCGCCGATCGTCAGATCGGCGTTGCCCAAATGCACAAATTTGAAGTCGAAATTGACGCCTTGCCCCGCTTCGCGGCTCAATTCCGCCGCTACTTCGAAATCGACAGCCGCCGATCCGCCCGCCAGCTCATCGGTAGTGAAATCGCCGCGCTCCACGACCGTGCGGCGGGGTTCGAATAGAGAACGCCAGGCTTTCAGTCGCTGGCGCGCCGATAATGGCCTTCCGCAGTTGATCTCCACTGCAAGCACCGGCTCCGATCCGCGGCGTCCCGCGCTCGTCCGGCAACAAAAGCTCAGCCGGTAGCGGCCCGCGGGGAGTGACAAATCAGGGCGGACACCCCACAGCAGAGTGTTCACCGGTTCCGCATGTCGCACCACAACGCAATCGCCTTGACGCGCTCCGATCCGGCCCTTGCGGAGACGTCCGAGCAACCGCCACTCCCGCAGCGGGCGGGGCTTGGTCGTCTCCGCCGCGACCTGCCGCAGTTCGACCGTGCGGACCGTTAGACCCGCATTGCCAAAATGGACGAAGCGGAAGCTCAGCACGACCTCTTCTGCGCCCTCGAGACCGAGCTCCGGCGGCACCTCGAAATCGATCGAGCCCGATCCGGCGTGCAATTCTTGCTTGGTGAAGTCGGCCCAGCCCAGCTGCAGCCCGCCTCTGTCCGTCGGGCCGCGCAGCAGGCGCGAAACCCACAAGCGCTCATCCTGCCAGCGGCGCCGGGCCAGGATCTCCACCCCCAATACCGGCTGCAGCGGCATTTTGGGCGTTCCGGCAGTGCAGCCGAAAGAGAGCCGATAATGCCCTCTCGGCAGTTGCAGCAGCACCCGCCCGCCGGCGAGCAGGCAGCCGGGCCGCGCCGCCTGGCGAACAGCGACCCCCGCCGTGTGGCGTCTGCCGATCAGCGTCGTTTCGAGCCGGCCGAGCATCCTCCATCGCCTGGGCGCCGCCCGAGTTTCTGCCGTCTTCAGGTCTCGCAATTCGACGGCGCTGATCGTCAGACCGGCATTGCGCAAATGAAAAAAGCGGAATTCGAGTCGCGCCTCGTCGCCGGCTCCGAGCCCAAGCGCTTGCGGAACCGAGAATTCGAGCGCACCCGTTTCGGCGCCCAGCTCTTCCGCCGTCAGGTCAAGCCATGCCAGCTGAACCCGGTTCATGGCGATCACTTCCACCCCGAGCACCGGCTCGCTCGCCATTCGCGGCCTGCCGGAGCGACAGCGGAAAGTCAGCCGATAGATCCCACCAGGGAGCTGCCAATAGGGTCCGTAGAGCAAACAGCCGGCTGGTTCCCGGCGGCGCACCGTTATCTCCCCGCCGGCTCTGCGCGTTCCGATCGCCGTCTTCTCGAGGCGGCCGAGCACGTGCCAGTGGCGAGCTTGGCTCCCCTCCATTCGCTCAGGACCAATCAAGTCTGCAACGCGATCGGTATCAACGGTCGACATCAATGATGTCTCGCATGGTTCATTCGGCGCAGGCTGATGCGAAACGGCGCGTCGACAACAGAGCATTCCGCCGCCGCCGTGCCAATATCTTCGCTCGGTCGTTCACCTTAGAGAAGGTAGAGGATCGAGAAGGGATTCTGGCATGGATATCGTCTCATCCCTTCCGCTCGCTGCGGCCTCTCCATTGCGGGCGGCAATCCGCGCCAGCTGCCGCATCGACGAGACCGAGGCGGTCGCGCGGATCCTCGCCGCCGCCCAGATCCCGTCCGCGATGCGCGACCGGATCGCCGACAAGGCGCGCGGCCTCGTTGCGGCGGTCCGTCGCGAACGCGGAAAGGGCGGAATCGATGCCTTTATGCATGAATACGCCCTGTCCACCCCGGAGGGGGTGGCGCTGCTGTGTCTTGCCGAGGCATTGCTCCGGGTGCCGGATGTCGAGACCATCGACCGGCTGATCCGCGACAAGATCGGCGAGGCGAATTGGGAACGTCATCTCGGCCGGTCCGAATCGATTTTTGTCAATGCCTCGACCTGGGCATTGATGCTGACCGGCCGGTTGTTGCACAGCGAGCCGGGGGAACGCGATTTGCGCGGCGCGCTGCGCCGTTTTGTCGCCCGCTCGGGGGAGCCGGTGGTGCGGCAGGCAGTGACCGCGGCGATGCGCATCCTCGGTCGCCAATTCGTCATCGGACGGACCATCGAGGAGGCGCTCGAACGCGCGCGGGAGTCGGAGAGCCAGGGTTATCGTCATTCATATGACATGCTTGGCGAGGCCGCGCGCACCGCCGCCGAGGCTGCACGTTATTTCGCCGCCTATGCCGATGCGATCGGTGCGATCGGGCGATCGGCTCCGGGATCGGATGTGGCCGCCGCGTCCGGCATCTCGATCAAGCTGTCGGCTCTGCACCCGCGTTACGAGATGGCTCAGCGGGATCGGGTGCTCTCGGAGATGCCGCCGCTGCTTCTCGACCTTGCCCGCCGCGCGAAGCAGGCAGGGATCGCCTTCACGATCGACGCCGAGGAAGCCGATCGCCTCGAACTCTCTCTCGACCTTGTCGAGATGCTGGCGCTCGCGCCCGACCTCGCCGGTTGGGAGGGGCTCGGCCTCGCGGTGCAGGCCTATCAAAAGCGTGCGCTGCCCGTCATAGACTGGCTCGTCGATTTGGCAAGGCGCAGCGGCCACCGGCTCATGGTCCGCCTTGTCAAGGGTGCGTATTGGGACAGCGAGATCAAACGCACGCAGGAGCGCGGCCTCGATGGTTATCCGGTCTACACCCGCAAGGTCGCGACCGATGTCTCCTATCTCGCCTGCGCAGGCAGGCTGCTCGGCCATAGCAAAGCGTTTTATCCGCAATTCGCGACGCATAATGCGCATACCGTCGCGGCGATATTGGAAATGGCCGGGGATCGCCGTGATTGCGAATTCCAGCGTCTGCATGGAATGGGGGAGGCGCTCTACGAGCAGATCGTCGGCCCGGACAAGCTGGACCGGGCCTGCCGGATCTATGCGCCGGTCGGCAGCCATGAGGATCTGCTGCCCTATCTGGTGCGGCGCCTGCTCGAAAACGGCGCCAATACCTCCTTTGTGAACCGCATCTTC
>JBJMQW010000226.1:0-30090 GCA_045802495.1 Allostellaceae bacterium
AACGATCGGCGACGCGCTTTGGCGTGCCGTCCTCGCGCAATAGACCCATGTAGAAATGACGATAGTAGGACGAGCCTTCTGCCTCGCGGTGTCGGGTCGTCGCAGGCCAAGCCTTGGGCAGATCATAGAGACTGTACCAGTGAATGCGCGGGGTGCGGCCGATCAATAGTTCCGCTGTGCGCTGCAGCCCAAATTCCTGGACCTCCTCTGCCCCAAAGCTCGACGCGCCAACCTCGGAAACCCAGACGGGGAGACCGCCTGACGCCTCGATTTCCTGCAGCTTCGCCGGCCATTCATCGATCATCCACAAGTTCCAGTCGAGCGGAAAGCCGTGCACCGCAACCACGTCGAGCCGCTCCAGAACGCCCTTTCCCGCTAAATTGGCGATAAACAGCGGATCGATCGGCGATATGCCGCCGAGCACCCGAGGCAGACCCGGCGCCTCGACGGCAATGGCGTCGCCGACTAGCCGCGTCATACTGGCGAAGCGTTCCCAATCCGGATCGAGCGCGAGATCCCAATGGGATTTGTTGTTGGGCTCGTTCCACAGCATCACTGCTTCAATCATGCAGCGATCTCCCCGGCCCTTTCCGAGCGAGGTTTAGCCGGATAGACCGCACCGAATGCTGTGGGGCGCTCCGTCGGCCGGCATACAAAGACCTCTTCCTCAGGCATCATCTCGATGACAAAACCGGCGCTGCGCAGCATTGCCGCCGTGCAGGCGCGGTTTGGAACCCACCAATTTGTGCCGTCACCGGCGTAGCGATGCTCTACAAACGATAATCGCGGAAAGCCCGGGCGTTCGAAGACCGCCGTTTCCTGGAATGGGTAATCCTCTTCGAGCGGCTCTTCGATCGAGGCGCCGCGCTGCATCGACTGGCAAACAAAGAGATCGCGTACGGCGTGTTCGCGGATCAAGTCGAGCGCCAAAAGCGGATGCCTCAGATGATAGAGGACGCCAAGAAACAGCACGATGTCGAATTGCTCACCGAGGGCGGCGACGTCATAGACCGACAGCTGGACGAATTCGATTTTTGCCCCTAGTGTCTCGGCTGCGAACCGCGCCTGCCGCAAGTAATCCGGATCAGTGTCGATCCCCAAAACGCGCGAGGCGCCGCGTGATTTCATCGCTAGAGAGTAGAAACCGCCATTGCAGCCGATGTCGAGCACCGCTTTACCGTTCAGGTCGGGGGGGATTGCATGTTCGAAGCGGCGCCATTTGACAGCGGGGTAGTCACCGAGGAAATGGTCAGGCGCCGTCGTCACGCCGCCGAGATCGATATTGTGAAACCACGGTCCAAGCCGAGCGGCCGCATCGCGCAACACAGCAAGCCGATCACCGCTCATGGCGCCCTCCTTGCCACCAGCTTCAGGCATGCAGGCGCCGAGATCGCCTCGTTCTTCGCGCTGGAAAGCAGTCGCATCGCTTCCCGATACCCGCCCAAAGTTCCGACGTCGACATAGGCAGTGCCGGACGGCACCGCCACCGCGCTTCCGCCGGCCGTTAGATATGCATTCACCAGGGTTCCGATATATTCGTCGCGCGGCTGGCGGTCGCACCATAAGCGGTGCAGGGCATGCAAGACTGCGCCCGGCAATTTGAACGCGCCCCACACCCAATGGGATGATGCGTTTCGGCGCTTCACCTGGATTTCGTGCACCCTTCCCACATCGTCGCTGACGACCGCGTCGAACAGCTCCGGCCGATCGACCGGAAAGGTCAAGAAGGCGAGGCGGTCATCAGGCAGTCGGCCGAGAGCGTCCTCCGGCAGCCAGATCGTGTCAGGAAGGCCGACCAATACCAGGTCGTCGCTTTGAATGAGCGGCAGGGCGCGAA
Organism: Allostellaceae bacterium; assembly: GCA_045802495.1. Taxonomy (GTDB): domain Bacteria; phylum Pseudomonadota; class Alphaproteobacteria; order ATCC43930; family CGMCC-115725; genus AP-15. Next base: position 1,838 of record JBJMQW010000226.1, read on the forward strand.
ATATCGCGTCACACAGTCCGGCCGGCTGCGGTTGCACGACATAAGCAATAGCGGCCGTTCCGATCGTGCCGCCATAGTACTGCAGAATGTCCGATTTCCATGGGGAAATGACAAAGCAGATCTTGTCGGCACCGGCGCTCAGCATCCGGTCTATCAAATATTCGCTAACCGCACGCGGGCGTTCGGTATCACCCTCGAAACGGCTGCCGACCGGCAACAGCTCTTTTGAGAACGCCAGTGGCTGAATGCGTGTACCGCTGCCCGCGGCAGGCACTATGCCCCACATTGTGCGTCACTCCCAGCGCTGCGAAAGCAGCATCTCGAGCTCTGCAGCGCGACGCTCTGCCGTATGCGCGGCAAGTGCTCGCTCCCGCGCCGCTGCGCCCAACCGCGCGAGTTCGGCATCACTTCGCTCGAGTGCCCGCAGAACATCGGCGGTGGTTTCGACAACCAGGATCTCTTGGTCAGGTGCGAAAAACTCGTCGAGAGCTTCCCACCAGTCGCTGAGAATTGGCGTTCCGCACGCAGCCGCTTCGAAAAGACGCCCCGATGGGCACCATCCGGAGGCTGCCATTGCCTGTCGGGTGACATTGAGTGTGCATCGTGCGGATGCGTAGAATCTCGGATGATCGCTTGAGGCGACGTGGCGCCAAAACAGGATGTTTGGGCTCCATGGGAAGTGGTCGGGATATTGGGCCCCCCCAATCACAAAATGCGCATGCGGCCAACGCCGCGCCGGTTCGATGAACAGCACCTCGAGGGCAGCTTGTCGATCATCCGAGTAAGTCCCGAGGTAGGAGAGCGCCGCACGTGGAGCACCCGGCAAGAGAGCGGGCAGGTAATGGTTCGGATCCACACTGCCGTAAAGCGGCGCAATCCGCCGCGCACCAAGCTGTTGGCGCAGCGCGTGCAGCGCCGCGCCGCCGGTGTAGCTTAGCACCAGGTCGAATGGAGAAAGCCCGTCGGGCGCGATATAGCCGACCGCCTGACCGGCTGCGAGCTGCGCCAAGGTGACCGGTGTATCGAGATCATAGAACACGTGAAGGCAAGGCGCATCGAGAACGAGCGCAGTGGCGCCAAGTGCATCCGGGCAGTACGAGGTCACCATCCCGGCATCCGCATCCGCCAGCTCGCGTTTTGCAAAAGGCAGCACGTCGTCCCAACTCTTGTACAGGACAAGGCGGCCGCCTTCGAGATGTGTAAGATCGCGGTGCTGGGCGTAATAGGGCGTATCTCGTTCGAAGAATACCGTCTGATGACCGCGCCTAGCGAAAGCCCGGATCAAGGCGCGCCACAGCACGGCATGACCATTCCCCCAAGAAGAGCTCACCGCCAAGCCAAAAATCACCAGCTTCATCGCGCGACTTCGTCCGACTATCCGGCGGCTGCAAGACGGCATGGCGCCGTCCCGAATAGTTCCTCGACATACTCTTCAAGGGCGACCGCGCGATGGGCTGCAGTGTGGTGCGCCAGTACATGCTCGCGCGCTCTGGCCGCAAGCTGCGATCGTTTGCATTCCGGGTATTCACGCAGGTAAACGAGCACATCGTCCGACGATCGTGCTACCAGGATATGTCTGTCAGGAACGAAGATTGTTTCGAGACCCGGCCAATAATCGCTAATGATTGGAATATTGCACGCCGCCGCTTCAAACAGCCGCACGCTCGGCGAATATCCCATGCGGATCATGTCGGCGCGGGTAATGTTGAGGGTAAAACGCTGGCGAGAGTAAAACCACCGGTGACGCTCGGGGCCGACATGCTCTATGCGTTCGATATTGGCAGGCCATGAGAGCTCCGGGGGATAAAGCGGGCCGGCGACTGCGAATCGTCCGTTTGGCCAGCGACGGGCGGACACACACATCAATTCATCGAGAGCGGCCTGGCGGTCGGGGCTGTAAGTTCCGAGATAACCCATGTCCCACAGCGGTTCGACCAGTGTCGGCCAATGGCGATCTGGGTCTACCGAGCAATAAAGCACGCGCGCTGCACGAGCAGCGTATCGATGCTCAAGCACCTGCAAGGCCCGGCCGCCGGTGAAGGATAGGTAAAGGTCGAAGGCGGGTACCAGCTCGGCTTTGAGGTAGGGGCAATTGCCCTCGGCGAGGCTTGCGAGTGTTACCGGAGTATCGATGTCGTAAAATGCAAGGACCCCTGAGGCGATCGATTTGACGAGCGCAATGACCGAGACACCGTCCGGTACATAGGAGCCGATGATCACGAGATCGGCGGATGCCAGCATCATCCGCCAGCGGTCGCGCAATTCGTCGACTGTCTGATAGAGATGGACAGCCGCGAGCGGCAGATCGAGGCGATCGCGATTGGCTGAGTACCACGGCATGTCGCGCTCGAGAAAACATACGTCGTGTCCCCGCCGGCAGAGGGCTCGCACTAGGCTGCGGTAGGTAGTCGCGTGGCCGTTCCCCCAGGAGGACGTTATCGACAGGCCGAGGATGACAATACGGAGTCGCCGGACTGGCGGCGGCAGGGCTATAGAGATCACGCTCTCTTCCCCTCCAGCGCTGCCTCCAGAACATCGGCGCGCTTTGCATAGGTGTGATCGGCCAAAGCGCGGGCCTGGGCAGCCTCGCCAATCCGGTGCGCCTGTTGCAGGGTCAGCCGGACCAGATGCTCCGTTACCTCGAACCCGGTTGCGGCGACCAGAATTTCTCGGTCAGGTTCGAAGAACTCAGAGATGCCCTCCCAGGCATCCGTAATCACACAGGCGGCGGCGCCGGCGGCCTCGAAAACCCGTGTCGCCGGGCTGTAGCCATATGCCGCCATGCTGTCTCGACTGACGTTGAGGACCGCGCGAGCCGATGTATTGAAGGCATTGTGATCGCGCGTGTAGACGTGACCGATGTAACTGGTATTGGGCCGCAGCGGCTTATCGGCCCAGCCGCTGCCGCCGAGGATGAAGTGCGCGCTTGGGAGGTCCGCGGCCACCGCGAGGAAAAATTCCTCTATCCGCCGCTCGCGATCGGGCAGACGGTTGGCGATCAGTCCCAGATCACAGCCGAATCGCGGCTCCGGCGCTACTGGGTAATGCGTCACCGGATCGAGACCGTTGTAGATCGGTACGCAGATCCTCGCACCGAACTGTTCATATGCGGCTACCACCGGCGGTCCGCCTCCATAGGTGAGGATCATGTCATAGGAGCGGATCAGCTTGCGAAACGGGTCGTCTGAATGCGCGGCGACGCGGTCGAGGGTCGCCGGAGCATCCACATCCCAGAACACGGCGAGGGCTCCGGGGCGTTTGATGATCGGAACGCGAGCTTCAAGCAACTCGTCGAAGATTCCGACCCCGCTGGCCTTGATCACGAGATCGGCGGTAGAGGCTTCGTCAAGCGCACGCAGCACCCCGTCTTCATCGCCGACCGGGTAAACCACCACTCGTGCCCAATCGGGGTCGGGAATGTCACGATGCGCTTGCCGATCGAACGCATCGGGCTCATAGAAGGTGATGCAATGGCCTTTCGCTGCCAGGCTTTGTAATATTCCCCGATAATAAGTTGCGGCACCGTTCCAATAGGCCGAGACCAGGCTCGAGCCGAAGAACGCGATCGACAGCGGTTTCACTGAGCGACCGCCTCCCGCGAGGGACAAAGGTCCCGGCCGAGGGCGCGGCAGATTGCGATCAGTTCGTCCACGCGGTGGGCGCAGCTGTGGCGGGTTTCAACGGTTGCGCGGCCACGGCTCGCGAGTGCCGCGGCCAAGCCCGGATCGTGCCGGAGTGCGTCGAGATGGCCGCACATCTCGGCGCCGCCGCGGGCCACAAGAAAATCCTCGCCTGGGGCAAACAGCCGCTCCGCATCATCCCACCAAGCCGAAACCAGTGGAATCCCGCAGGCGAGCGCCTCGAAAACGCGGATCGTCGGAATTCCCGGCAACATGTCGACATACGGTTGACGCGGTACATGGACTGTCATCGCGGCGGCGGCAAACACCTGGGGAACGCGAAAATTTGCAAGATGCCCCGCGAATTCGATGCCGGCGTTGGAAAGCGCCGACCGCGCCGCTTCGGGATAGCGAACCCCGTGAACACGAGCCGAAAGCCCGAGCGACCCCACCGGGCCAATCAGAAATTCCTGGAGCTCCGCGCTGCGCTCCTCGTCGCCCCAATTGCCGACCCAGATAAGTTCGCATTCCCGCACGACTTCTGGACGCGGCCCAAAAACTCGCAGATCAGCGGCTTCATGCCACGTGAAGGCTCGGCGGCCCCAGCCACGCCGGCGGTAGGCCTCGCGGAGAACGTCGCCAAAAGCAAGCACTCCATCGAAACCGTCGAGATCGATTGCGCCAATCGCTTCCGGAGCGCTGACCATTCGATGGTGCGTATCGTGAAACAGCAGCAGGTATCTGCCCTCGGATTTTCGGTGCGCGGCAATGCGAGCGACCAGTCGCGGCTCGTTCCATTCATGAACCAGCACCAAATCTGCGTCATCGAGGACTCGATCGAAGTCGAGACGCTCAAAGTCGTAGACCACCAGCGGCATCGGCGGGTACGCCTCCCGCCAGGCATCGAGGGCGGCAGCGCCGTGGTCGCGAGCCAGATTGGCGGCGCTCCAGCTGTCACAAGGTTCCAATGCCAGCACGCTAAAGCCGCGCCAAAAACACTCGCTCAACACGCCGCGGAGAAAATGCGCATTGCCGTGGTTCCAGTCCGAACGGAGCGAGTGACAAAAAAGCACGAGCTTCGGCATTTTATGCCCTCTCCAGGCACGCCGAGCTCAGCGCCATATCGCGATAAAGCGCTGCATAAGCCCGCCCCATCCGGTGGAGGGTAAAGCGTTTAGCGCGAGACTGCGCCGCGGCCGCCAGGTGAGTTCGCTCCTCAGGGTGGCAAATCAGTCGATTTATCGAAGACCGGAGCGCCAATCGGTCCTCTGGATCAACAAACACAGCCGCCCCAGCCCAGTTCTCGCGTAACGATGGAATATCGCCGAGCACCAACGCACATCTCGCAGCCGCCGCTTCAAGTATCGTCAGGCCAAAGGGCTCGTAGCGCGCAGGGGCGACAAAGATCGACGCGTGCCCGAGATGTCGGGCCATCTCGGCCTGGCATAGCGGGCCGAGAACGCGGACCGCCTCAAATGTCGCGCTACCGCTTTCTGGATGTGCCGCATCCCCAGCGAGTTCGACCGGCCAGGCAAGTTCCGCTGCGATCGCGTCCAGCGTTGCAAGGTTTTTGGCGGCGTCCCAAGCCCTTCCGGCGCCCAGCACCACCGGCTGCTTCAGCAAGGGGGGAAAGGCTGCAGTGTCGACCCCATTGGCGATAACCTCGCCTTTCCCGTCGAGATCCATGTAGTGACGTTCTACGTCCCGCAGAGCCGCCGCGGTGGGCGCTGCGATCCGGTTCGCCGCGGTCAATCCAGCCGTTGCGCGGCGGCGATACCGGTCCCAATCGGGGGGTGCCGCGCAGCGATGAACCGCGTCCCACCAGGACAACACATCGGAGTGCGCGACCACCAGCACGGGCAACTCGATGCCGAGGCAGGCATGCGCGTAGCCATTGACATGAACAAGGTCGATGCCGTGCCGTCCGATAAGGCCGATCAGCCAGCTGGAGCTCGCTGCGAAATCGGCGTCGCCATCCGCCATCCACTCGAGGCGGTAATCGCTCTCTTCGAGAACGACATTGCCAAACCGGGCGATTTGCTCACGCTGGGTTTGATTGGGACGCGGCCCCATTGTCGCCACCACGAAACGGAATTCGGGTTGGGAAGCACACAAACCGACCGCGTACGACCATACGCCGCCCACCGTGTCGGTGGTCATCAGCACCTTCGGCGGACGCGATCGAATCCCAACCTTTGAAGCCATCATCGCGAAGACGTCTCGAGCGCATGCAGGCGGCGCGGACGAGCTTCCTGGATATCGCTAAATGTTGCGTGGTTATCGAGGTAATAATCGACCGCACGCTCCCACGCGTGATCGTCGGGCGTGCCCCAAAGACGGCGGTAATCCGGCGAGCCGGGGTAGGGAAACAATGGTACGGGATCATTCGCCCAGACGCCGTTGCGGTTCAGCTCTTCGCGCCAACGTTGTACGGTTTCCTCATCGTCTCCGCTTGCAATCAAATTGGCTTGCACAAAGGGGATTGATCGTTTGGCGTAAATCAACAGCTTTGTCAGGGCTTCGGTCGACAGCTTGCAGCGCTTCTCGAGCTGATCGCGGCCCTCCGGTGTCAGGCTCTCAACCCCCGCCTCCATCGAAACACAGCCCGCGGCACCGAGGAGGTCCAGCATTGGATAGCTCCAAAGGTCAACCCGCGTCTGCACGCCAAAATTCACCGGCCGTTCCGCGATCGCTTCAAGGAGCTGGCGCCAGGGCAGAAAAATCTCGTCGATAAAGTAGATATACGTGACACCCGCGGCGATAAGCCCATCGAGCTCGGCCAAAATCGTGGGGAGCGGGCGGCGCCGGTAATTGTTCCGGAAGTTGTCTTTCGCGCAAAAAGTACAGTGATAGGGACAGCCGCGCGACGCTTCCATTTCGGCGCCCGGGCCCGCCGGCGTGCTGTCGAACCGATGATGATGGTGCCGGTGCCGGGCAAGCGCATCCGCGGGCCAGGCGAGCGCCGGCAGGCTTGCCATATCAGCGGCTTTGGGGCCGCCTTGCACGAGCACTTCTCCGCCCTCTACGTGGCAAAGACCGGAGATTCCGCGCCACGCCGAGCGCGGCAACTCGGCGAGACGAACGAGCGTCTCCTCGCATTCGCCAAGCACGACCGCTTCCACGCCGAGCTTGCGCAAGGTCGCGCGCGGCGTCGTGGATCCATGCGGCCCGATTGCCACAATACTGCCGGCCGCGTGCCCAAGAGCTGCAAGTGTGCGCTGCGGAACGCCCAGCTCCGGCGGCGCGCAGCGCCAGAACAGGTAACTCGGCGCGGTCGTCACCACCGTCATGTCAGGCGCCAATACCGCGACCCTGCTGGCGACCTCCGTTTCGTCGATACCCTCCGCTTGCGCGTCGATGATTTCGGCGAGATGGCCGTCTCGCGTCAGCAAAGCCTTGGCATAGCCGTACTCCAAGGGAAGGTGCGGCTCGCGACAGCCGAAATAGATGCTGCCGTCGAAGGTCCAGCGCGGATTTATCAGCGCTACTCTCATGATCCCACCATCCGCACGGTTGGCGCCCGCCGCTGATTGAGGGAAATCCATTCGTTAAGGCGCCAAATCCCCTCCTCGACGCTGGTCTTGGCCCGCCAGCCGGTAGCGCGTTCGAACTTGGCCGAATCGGATACGTACCAACGCTGGTCGCCGGTCCGCCATGTGTCGTACCCGACCTCAGGCACGCAACCGCTGAGACGTGCGATCTGGTCGATCAGCTCACATAGGCTGATCGTGTTGTCAGGCCCGCCGCCAATATTGAAGGCGTGACCCGCAATCTCCGGCAGTCGCTGTTCCGCGTGCAGGAATGCATCGACCAGATCTTCCACGTAAAGCAGGTCGCGGACCTGCTTTCCGTTACCATAGACCGTGATCGGCAAGTCCTGCACAGCGCGGATTAGAAAATGCGCCACCCAGCCCTGGTCCTCCGTGCCGTGCTGATGGGGACCATAGATGCAGCTCATGCGGAACACCGCCCCGTTGATGTTGTAGGCGCGGGCGTAATCGAGGACGTATTGATCGGCGGTTCCTTTGGAGCAGCCGTAGGGGCTGAGAAAGCTGAGGGGTCGCGTCTCATCGATGCCCCGAAGGTCGCCATCGGGGCAATAGCGCGTCGCGGCGGCCGCAAGGGGAATATCGTCGAGGGCGCCGTAAACCTTGTTGGTCGATGTGTACACGAGAGCGATCGGACGCCCCGTCTTGCGGACCTCCTCGAGCAAATTAACGGTGCCTGCAGCGTTGACCAGAAAGTCTTCGCGCGGGTCGGCGAGGCTGGTCGTCACGGCGACTTGCGCCGCCAGGTGAAACACGGTTTCGACATCGGCAAGCGCATTGCGGATATCCGCGGCGGAGCGCACATCCCCACGTTCCGCCTGCAGGCGCGAGCCGTGAACCGCGCGCAGCCAGCGGAGATTTTGTTCGGCTCCGGGTCGGCTCAGATTATCATAGATGCGGACCGCGCGTCCGCTGCGGAGCAATCGGTCGGCGAGATTGGTTCCGATAAACCCGGCGCCGCCAGTGATCAGGACCAGGCCACGGCTCGCGGGCGGCACGAGCGTCACTCTCATAGCGTTAGCCCGCGCGCTGCCAAAGCCGCCCGAGCCTCACTCACCCGATCGACGGCAACCCGTCCTTCGAGCCAACGCACCAGCTTCTCAAGGCCCGCCTGGAGCCGCATTTGCGGCTGATAACCGAGCACCAGGCGCGCTGCGCTGATATCTGGAAAGCAATGCCGGACATCCCCGATGCGGCACTCGCCGGTGATCTCAGGCTCGATCGCCACACCCAGAGTATCGGCGAGAAGCAGCGCGACTTCCTTGATGGTGACCGGTTGGCCACTGCCGATATTGAACGAACGGCCGACCGCTCCGTCATTCTCCAGAGCCAGGCGACACGCCTCTGCAACATCCCCTGCGTAGACAAAGTCGCGGCGCTGCTTGCCATCTTCGAAGATGAGCGGCGGCCGCCCATTGAGAAGCCGCGCGGCAAAAATGGCAAGAACCCCGCTGTACGGGTTAGATAGCGCCTGATGCGGCCCGTACACGTTGAAGAAGCGCAATGCGACAGTCGGAATCTCGTAGGCGTTGCCGACAACCTGACAGAGGCGCTCCTGCTCGTATTTCGATAGCGCGTAAACCGAGAGCATCGACGGAGGTTTGCTTTCATCAGTCGCGACAGCCTGAAGTGGCCCGCCAGAACCGTCAGTCGGCTCCCACAGGCCTTGCTTAAGCCGGATCGAGCTGCGCTGAACATCGCCCAACAAGCGGCCGTCGCTGGCGCGATACAGGCCCTCGCCGTAGATGCTCATGCTGGAAGCGACAATCAGCCGATCGAACGGCTTGCGTTTCGCGCGCTCGACCATCGCCTGGAGCAGGACCGCTGTGCCGCGGCTGTTGACGTCGATGTAGTCGGCCACCTCGTACATGCTTTGGCCGACGCCGACGCGCGCTGCGAGATGCACCACGGCATCGACATCCAATAGCGCCCGCCGCACCACTTTCGTTGAACGGACATCCCCCACGAGCAGCTCGATGCGGCGGTCGAGATAATTTGGCCGCCGGCACTCCGCGCCGTGGATTTGTGGATCCAGGTTGTCGAGCGCCCGTACGCGATACCCGTGATGCAGCAGAGCCTGAGCGCAATGAGAAGCAATAAAGCCAGCTCCTCCAGTTATCAGAACAGTTTTTGGCATTGCAGACTGCTGGAGTTGTTCTTTCTCGCCGACCAACACTGCTGTGGCCGAAAAGGTTCAAACGTTTAACGAGAATTTTTACCTTACGCTGCAAACCTCCGGCGAAATCCGGCAACAAAAGCGATCCTCCCCCTCCGCGCCAGGCTTTTGCTTCTGGTTTGAGGAAAAAACCGAGTAGAAAGAGGTCCTTGACCGGCTTTCCGGCTCTAGCGGCGTGATTCAGATGGATCCCGGGTTCAAATCGATCCGGGCGGTCGACCTCGCTGGCAATTCGGGTCTGCCAGATAACGCAGTTCATATTCATGCATTGCCGCCGTCAGCTCCCGACGGCGTCTGAATTGCGCCGTCCCTTCGGGCGCATCGGCCACCCGTTGAGCTTCCTCCACGGCTGCCCGATAATCCTGCGGCGTTCGGATCTTCATCTACTTGACTGACAACTGGCGCAGAAAAGGCGAATTGCCAGGGCAGCGCTTTCCTCACAAGCCATCGGCAATGTCTTCCATCCTTCTGCCCTCGACGAATCCGGCTCGATCGACGAATCCCGCTCGATGCCGAGGCAACGCTATTCAGAACAGGACGGTTCCGGTCAGTAAACAGCTCGGTTCCCGGGCACGAGGAAGTGGACCGGCTGTGCTTCCGCCTCAACTTAAATCCCCCGGTCACGGCCGGCCCCTTCTTCATCGGTCCAGAGGTCGTCGTTAAGGCGAACCTTGCGGAAACGCCGACGATTGTGAGCCGTTGCACGCCACGAACAGAAATTGGCGCCGGAGTATCGTACCGCTCCGCATCGCTCAGCCAGCCGCAGTTCACAGCCGGGTTGCGCATCGGCGCAATCACATCTCGGCTTGGCGCAACCATGCTGCAATATAGCAAGAGCTGCACCGAGATAGACAGGGACCCCAAAACCCAACCCCGTCCCGCCGACTGTTAGACCGCAGCTCGGCTGGAACGGCGTAATCGTCTGCGACGGAGCTATTCTGCTCGCCTTGTATCTCGCCTTGTATAAAGCCCGTCTCAGGAACTCGCGCCCGTGAGATTGGCTCCCTGGTGGGAAAGGGCGGGACGACGGAAGTGACATCGCAGGACGAGACATCGCGATCAGGAAAACCAGAGCCGGCGTCGCGGTCCGCCGAGCGCTTCTCCACACAGCCTGGATTGGCCTCGGTACTCGCGCGCAACATCCGCATGGTGGAAAAGCGGAGGAACCGCGATGAAGCCGCGGCGAGTTTTGAAGAGCGCTTTGCTGCCGGCATTACCCTCGATCTGCAAAATCAACCTCCTCGTAGAGCACGAAGTTACCAAGCTGTTAGCCCTCATGTCGGCTGTGGCAGCCGAGGTGGAGCCAGGGTCGAAAATAGACCCGGAGGTGGTGGAGGAACTCAAACAGGACGTAGCGCCGGAGGCGGTGCTGGACGAAATAGAAGGGAAGAAGAAGTCGTCAGGCTCTCTGCCGACTTCCGGATGAACTGCACCTGCTTTCTTGCTCCGGAGTCAGATCGCGGCCCGTGCGGGCTAGCAGAAGCCGCGACAGGGCGAGAACCGAGTTCAGGGGCGTGCGGAACTCGTGGCTCATGCCTCCACGGCTAGGCATGGTGGCTCTCGCCAATGCCAAGGAAGCCGCCAAACGACATTACGGCGTATGCGACCCTGGCCTACTTGCCTCATTCTGCGGAATATTCGGCGAACCCCCGGGCCACCTGTGCAACGGAACGATCGCGGAAAAGCGTTGTTGTGGATCCGCCGCTCTAAACGAAGTGCGGTCACGATATTTCCCTCGCGAAACGGAATACAACGCCGCAGCCGGAAATATGTTGAGGGCGAGCTCGGTGAGGATAATGGCCGAAGGCGTCGACAACGCGACGTGGCTACATCATTTGGGCGCCGGCGATTATTCGCGGTGGCTAAAGAGACAGCATCAAAGACGACGACTCGCCGATGAGGTCGCAATTGTCGAGAAGGACGCGACCCTCTCTGCATCCGAGAGCCGTCAGCACATCAAGGAAGCGATCGACCGGCGTTATACCGCGGGGGCATGAATTTCGTCCCGGCCCATATCCCGCATCCTTCGCCCAGCGAGTTCTAATTTGGTCCGATCGACCAGACGCGTTTCGGGCGAAGAGGCGGCTTCGCGCCGATCAATTTCCTTTGTTCCAGGGTTGGCGCCGTGAGGCGTGAGGGGGTAACATCTCTAAGATCTCGCATAATGTTGCTTCTCTGTTGCAGAGGGCTATCAGAATGCGTCCATCATCATCCAGACTGTTGGATGGGCGTTGGCTTGTGGATCCATTGGCCATGGCCTGAGCATTCACCGCCATTCGACGCACTGCAAGCTTGGTCCCAAAGCAGCTTCTGTCTCTGGCTATTTGACGCGCGGCAGGGCCGACCGTAATCGCGAGCTCAAAGGAACAAGCGTTGGCAAGACGGTCATAGGTCCTTTTCGGCGAGTTCGCGGAACTCGTCGGGAACGTGACGGGAGGCTCCCAAAACCACCGACCCGTATCCAACGGCCTTCCATCCGAAGCGATCGCGGATTCTGTCGACAGCGCGATCGACGCCCCAACGGGCGATGCCCTTTTTGGTACCGGGACGGCGTTCCTCATCTTCAAGACCCAGTGGGAGTTCCAGCTGAATTTCCGAGTGCTTTTCCAGATTCGAAACCGAGATCGCCAGCAGCGAAATGGTGTGCTCGACCGGGTGATCTGCCAGGACGCCACGCGTCAGGTCCTCGGCGATCTCGGCAAGAATTGCAGTCGCCGAGATCGGCGAAGGCAATGTGACGGAGCGACTGACCGAGCGGAAATCACCGAACCGCACCCGTACCGACACGGTCCGGCCGACGCGGGATTTGGCCCGGAGCCGAGTGCCGACCCGGTCCGCGAGATGATGCAGTGTGGGTCGAAAAACTTGCTCTTCCGCAGGTTTCTTACCGAGCGCCGCCTGTGCTCCGGCCGATCGGGCTCGACGATGCGTCTCGATTTCCCGTGGATCGCGGTTCCACGCCAGCGCCGTCAGTTTCTGTCCCACCGCGTGACCGAGCAACTGCTCCAGCACCTCTCGCGAGGTCTTTGCTAGCTGCCCGATGGTGATTATGCCGATCTGGGTCAACCGCGCTTTAGTGACCGGGCCCACCCCCCACATCAGCTCGACTGGCAGGTCGTGAATGAAATCGAGTTCCATTTTGGGATCGACAACCACCAGCCCGTCAGGCTTGGCCACTCGCGAGGCGATCTTCGCGAGCTGCTTGGTGCGTGCCACTCCGACCGAGATCGGGAGCCCCAGCTCCGCCTGCACGCGGCGTCTGATCGCTTTTGCGATTTCCGGCGGCGGACCGAAGAGATGGATGCAGCCCGCCACGTCGGCAAAGGCCTCATCGATGGAGATCCGCTCAACCAGGGGGGTGAAATCATCCAAGACTTTGATGGCGGCGTCGCCCAGTCGCTGGTATTCCTTGAAATGGCCCGGGACAAAAATGAGTTGCGGACAGAGTTCGCGGGCCTGCCGTCCCGGCATCCCGCCCCGGACGCCGAAGGCTTTAGCTTCGTAAGAAGCGGCAAGCACGACCCCGCCCCCAACGGCGATCGGCCTGCCGCGCAACGAAGGGTCGAGCAGCTGCTCGACCGAGGCGTAAAAGGCGTCCAGGTCCGCATGGAGGATCGTGGCTCGCGATTCCATCCCGATAATCACCTCGCACGCTTTCGGAATTAGCAGCCGCAGCAGTTTATGGACTCAGAGGTCTCGTTCGTCCAGAACATAAGAAGAACATTTGGTCGATTGTCAAAGCCACGCCCCCAACCGTCGCTTCATCACCATCAGGAAGGTTGGTCCATGCTGGCTGACCGCGCCAGCTTGTGGGGCGGCTCGGCGATTTTGCCGGTGCGTCGGTTCGGCCGGGCTTGAAGGTGACGCGGACCCTTGCCGATACCGTCATCCGTACGGATTTGACCCCTGGCAGACCTAGTCCAGAAGCAGTACCGGCATCTCGGACGGGCGGTCTAAAATGAGCGAATGCTCGGAGCGAGCCGCCGAAATAGGGTCTGCGCCGACGCATCCGCGCACAATTATCCGCAGCCCGATGAGATCGAGGTGTGCTTGCCAACATTTTGAGCGACAGTCGGACTTGCTGCCGGATACAGCGAGAGCCGGCCTTGAGATACGCTCCGGAATGGGAAGCCGGACAGGTGGCGGGACCTATTCCCGAAGGGATTAACGGATCGAAGCTCGGCTCCCTCAGCTCCCGAGACTCACAACGAGCTGCGACCGACGGCTGGCTCTCGGGTGTTACCTAACGTGAACTGCTCGCAAAGGATTATTGTTCCTACGGTAGAGGCGCCACACTGCAGGCGGAAGATGTTCGAGGATATCGGTAAGCCCAATCTGACGAATCTGTTGGTTCTCGGAGCTGTAGGAGTAATCCTGCCCAAGCTTCTCCCCGAGCTGCGTCCGACAATGGGGACGGCGGTCAAGCTCGTCATCGACTTGCTGACGGAATCCGAAGCGGAGGCAGCAGAAGAGCTGGTGGAGGCGCTGGTCTCGGGCACAATCGCAGAGATCAAGGCCCGCATCGCCGACGCCGGCGATCCGGAAGAGGGGCGACGATCGGCCGAGAGCTCGATCGCCCGGTTCAAGGGCAAGGCGCACCGTCGCGCGCATCGGTGGGGTCACGACGATGTCGACCGACGCCGCCGATACCGCCGGCACCTGAGGAGATTGCGCGAAGAAATGGCGCAGGCGCAGTTAAGTCAGACAGGCTGGCAACGCGATATCTTCGACGATCTCGGGGAGGTGATCGAAGAGTAGGCGGATTAGGCGCGAGAGGAGTCGATACCCCTCAGGATTTCAATGGCCAGCAGCGGTGCTGCACCGGCCGCCACAGAGACGCCGAAATCTGCGAGGCGGAGCGGCGGGCCAAACAGGTTGCGCAAGCCCGGAATGAAGAGCACCACGGTCTGTGCTGCAAACGAGGCGCCGATCGAAACGAGCAGCAGCGGGTTGGAACAGAGCCGGGGCCCGGCAAAAACCGAGCCACGCCGCGAGCGGCAGGCGAAGGCATAAAAGAGCTGGGCCGCGACGAGGCTCGAAAAACCGACCGTCTGCCGGGATTGCGCCGAGCTGCCCAGCCATGCGGCGGCAGCCTGCGCGGCAAATGCACTGCCAGCGATCAGGCTCGCATCGCGGGCGAGCGGGGCGAACTCTGCCGCAGGAATGACGGGCTCCCGAGGGTCGCGTGGCGGCCGTTGCATCAGCTCCGGGATGGCCGGCTCCATCGCCAAGGCCAGCGCCGGCACGACGTCGCTCAGTAGGTTGATCCACAACAGTTGGACGGGGCTCAGCGGCTGTGCCCGCCCCGCGGCAGCCGCGGCCAGCATAAACAAGATCTCGCTGAGGTTGGTCGCCACCAAATAGCGGATCGCTCTTCTGATATTGATCGCGACGGCACGGCCGCGCGCGACCGCATCGGCGAGAGACGACAGATCGTCGTCGAGCAGCACGACATCGGCGACACCGCGTGCCGCGTCTACCCCGGACCGGCCGGGAGCAATCCCGATATCGGCCGCGCGCAGCGGCGGCGTGTCGTTGACGCCGTCGCCGATCATCGCAACCACCCGCCCGGAGTGTTGCAGTTGCTTGACGAGCTGCAGCTTCTGGACGGGGCTCACCCGTGCATAAACTGGTGGCAGATCGCCTTTTGCGACGTCCACTTGGCTGATCTGTTCGCCCTCGATGACCTCGGCCGTGCCCGCTGTCGAAAGCCCGAGTTCGGCGGCGATCGCGGCCGCTGTGGGCTTCTGATCGCCGGTGAGCATGACGCTCGTGATCCCGGCGCGGCGAAGCGTGGCGATCAGGTTTGGGGCCCCGCGACGGATCGGGTCTGCCATGCCGGCGAGACCAACCCAGATAAACTCCGGTTCGGTCCGTGTGCCGCGGTCCCCGGCTTCGGCGGAGCGGTAGGCGATGCCGAGCACGCGCAACGCATCATTCGCCATCGCGACGTTTTCTGCTTCAATTGCTCGCCGGTCCGCGTCCTCGAGCGGGATGACTGCGCCGCGCTGGAGCTGGTGACGGCACAGCACCATGACTTCCCTGGGATCCCCCTTTATCGCAACGAGCTTGCGGTTGTCCTCGGCGCGATGCACGGTCAGCATATAGCGCCGGTCATCTGCCCGCTGCAGTGTCCTCTCTCGCGGAAAACGCGCCCTGATCGCATGTACATCGAGACCGGAGCGCATCGCGGCGCCAACCAGCGCCAGTTCGGTGGCTGAGCCATTGGCGTCATGCTCCGGCGTGTCGACGAAATCGGCATCGTTGCATAGGACAGCCAGCTCCAACAGGCGAGCGAAGCCGCGATCGCCCTTGCAGTCTGCGACCAAACCACTATCGGTTTGGAACTGCTCCTCTGCGAGGCGCGCCCGCGTATTGTTCCAATGCAAGCGGACAACGCTCATCTTGTTCAGTGTCAAGGTGCCGGTCTTATCAAAGCAGACGACCTGCGCCGCTGCTAGCCCCTCGACTGCACTGAGCCGGCGAACGATGACGCGGCGCCGGCGCAGATCCTGCACCGCCACCGCCAAGGTCGTTGTCGCAAGCGTCGGCAATCCCTCGGGCACTGCGGCCACGGCCAGCGAGACCACAGTCTTCAGCAGCGACAGCAAACCGAAGCCTCGGACGAGCCCGATAACCCCAAAAAGCCCGCAGGCCGCGAGAGACGCGAATACCAGCTGACCGCTCAGCCCGTTGAGCTGACGCTCCAACAGTGTGGCCGGCCGTTCTTCCGAGCCCAATAGCGACTGGATCCGGCCGAGTTCGGTATCGGGCCCCGTAGCAATAATGACCGCGCGGCCGGCCCCTCCTGTCACGACCGTTCCGCGGAACACCATGTTGTGACGGTCGGCGACGGCGGCGGCTGGCGGCGCCATTATATTCGCCCCCTTTGCGACTGGCACGCTCTCGCCGGTCAGCAGGCCCTCGTTGATCGTCAGCCGATCTGCAGTGATGATGCGCCCATCGGCCGGAACCATCTCGTCGCGACGCAGCTCGATGATGTCACCGAGCACGAGATTCTCGCCTGGAATCTCGCGTTCGGTGCCGTCCCGCACGACGCGGGAGATCGGCGCCCGGCTCTCGCTGAGGCTGCTGATCGTTTCTTCCGCCCGAGTTTCGGCGAGAAACCCGATTGCGCCGTTGAGGCCGATTACGCCGAGAATGATCGCTGCATCGAGCACACCGCCAGTGGCGATCGACAACACGGCGCTGGCGGCCAATAGCCCGATTGGCAGACTCTGAAATTGCTCGAGCAATATCTGCAGCTGCGCGCGGCCGCGCACTTTGGCGATTTCGTTTGTGCCATGTTCCGCGAGCCGTTTTTTCGCTTCGCTCTCCGACAATCCCGAAGAACGCGAACCGACTTCCGCCATAACGGCTTCGGCATCCATTGCATGCCAGGCGGCCTGACTGACGCCACTGTCTGCGCTATGCGGATCGAATGCACGCGCCGCCGCATCACTGAGGCGATGAGCAATTTCGTCGAGCTCGCGCTCGCGCTCGAAGAGCACGAGCACCGTCCCGGTCGCGGTGCTGGCTGTAACCGACTGAATGCCGCGTCCAGTGAGCGCCGTCTCCAGTGCCCGCTTCACCCGGTCGCAGCGTTTGAGCCCGTCGACCCTGAAGCGAGCCCGGCCTGGAACTGTCGTATGGATCGGCGATACTGCGGCTGCGTTCACCCGGCCCGCCCCGCCGCCTGTTCCGGCGACGCTCGATCTGCCGTGCCTGCCGAATGATCGCGCCACAACCCGAGCAGGCTCCCGGCATACCACAGCAGCGTTGGAGCAGGTGTTGACAGCCTACCGCGAAACAGCTGATAGACGCCGCCGACGAACAGCAGCAGAAAAGCCGCACTGCGCACGTCGATTGCGTTTGCGGTCCAGCTGCGCAGTGCGTTGTCGCCGGCCACGAATGATCGAATCGCCCCGCCAGTCACAACCGGTTCAGCGGGCTGTGCAATGGCGTCGAGATCGATGTCCAAGAAATCGTTTTTGCCGACCGCTTCCAAAAGCAGCTGTTCTGGGGCCGAGAAATGGACAAGAATGCTGGCGGTCAGCGGGTTGGTTTCGACCCGCTCCACACTGTCCCATGCGGCGAGGCGATTGCGGACATAGTCGAAAAAACCCGTGTCCCGGCGTTTCTCCGGAACCTTTAGCCGCAACCGCCGGGGTGTGAAATGAACAATCCTGGCGGACGGCAGGTCAGGCATTCGGCGGGCGGACCTCCTTGCCGTGTCCGTTGCGCAGTCTCACGATCTCATTCTCTGCGACCGCTTCGGCTTGGCCGTTCGGCATGGTCTGTTCGGCTTCGTATTCGGCGCGCGCCTCGGCCATGACGTCGCTGGCCAACTCGCTGAGTTCCGCCGCCCGCTCGCGACCCCGCTCGTAGAGCGCAATCCCGGTCTTGAACAGCCGTTTTGTCGCGGGGCGAATGTCGCGCTGCAACCGCGGCAGGACGAAAGGAGCCAGCAGACCACCCGCAAAACCTGCCGCCAGCGCGGCCACGATCGTTCCGAATCGGCCGCGCGGGCGCCGCAACTCAGCCGGCTCCTGCTGGGCCATCGTCAGTGCTTCTCGCGCGCGCTCTCGCGGTGCCCGGCTGCAGCCGACGCTGCTGCGGTAGCGCTCTCCGGCGAGCCTTGCTCGAGCTCGCGCTTCGCCTCCTCGACAAGATCGGTGGTCAGGTCCCCGATCGCGCCAACAGTTTCACGATAGAGGACGAGGCCGCCTTTGATGACGGTCTTGGCGGCGGGACGCAAGACTCGCCCGATAGCCGGAAACAAAGTAGGGCCAAGCACAAGAGCAGCGGCGCCAATGACGACCCCAGTTACCGCATTAGTTTTGAACATGTCCTCAATCAAAGCCATTCTCGCCTCCATTTGACAGCGGCCGGGGTGCCACTCGACACCGTCCCGAAGGGGCTAACACCTAGGAGGGATTCCGTCGCAGCCCGCTGTCACATTTTTTCAATGATATCCCCAATTCAAGCGCTCGGCCAAGAGCGGGCGTGATCCAGCCGGTGTGGCACGAGCCGTGGTGTCATCATGGTGAAATAAAACTCTGCTATTGAAGGCAAAATACCGCTTGGAGCGATAATGCTTGAGTACGTGCATTTTGTCCCTGGTCGATTGCGGTTGAAGAACTCCGATCTACGAGACCAGCAAAGAGCAGCAGAAGCGGAGCGCTATGCTGCTGCTATTCCGATCGTAAAGAGTGTTGTGGCGAATCCGATTACCGGAAGCATCACGATCAATTTCGAAAAAGGCGAGTTCGCAATTGGCGATTTAGGGCTCGGCTATGCGCGCGAGGTTATGCCGCAGGCCCTTGCCCCACCGCGCCGGCAACCAGATTGGCGTTCACCAATGATTCCGGTGGAGACTGGCTTGGACGCGTCCTGTTGACCGCCATCCTCGAAGCGATCGTCCACCGCTCGGCGCACACCCTCGTCCGCGCCTTGCTCTAAGGCATAAAAGCCTGATTAGGGTCTGAGCGCGACAGCCGACCGACGCCGGCAACGGTTCCCCCAGGCAGGTCAGCGGGCGGCAATGCTCAGCCCGCCGGCTCACTCCCACGCGCGCCCGGATGCCTTGCGCCGTCGGAGCCGGCCTCGCCGCCGCCATGCGTCCCCTGCTCAAGTTCGGCCCTCGCCTCGGCGACGAGATCGCTTGCCATTTCCCCGAGCTCGCTCAAGGTTTCGCGATAAAACACCAACCCGCCCTTGACGACCGCCTTGGCGGCCGGGCGCAAAGTGCGCCCGACCGTCTCAATGAGAGCCGGTCCGAGCAGCACGGTCCCGATCCCCACCGCCAGACCTGTTGCAAGATCGCCTTTGAACATGTCTTCGATCAGGCCATTGATCTCTCCGTTAAACCGGCGGGTCGGATGCACGCATTGCATGTCGGCGAGCACCGAGAATTTTCAACGGCGCGCCCTCCGGCGAAATCGTCTGATTGCGATCGCCCTGCTCGGCACTATGGTTGTGCTGTTCATAGTTGCGAGCCTGGTGCCCGAGCCGGGGTTCTGGATACGCCTCGTCAGAGCGACGGCCGAGGCTGCCATTGAATTGCTTGGGTAAGGTTTGCTTTGGGGTCGGCTGGACCGAACTCGAAGCACCGCGGACGTTTCTCGGCACGCTGCTTTGCGGCAGTGGTCGTGGACTTGGCGGCCGCCGCTGGGCCGGTTCCCGCCTCCGGTAACCGGCAGCAACGGGGCGGGCTGGAGCCGGTCGGCAACCTTCTCCTTCGTCTTTTCGCGCCCGTGGCGGTACGCGCTGAGCCGGCGCCTCATGCGCGAGTTGCGCTTCAAAGCGGGCATCAGTCGAGTGCGCAACGGGATGTGAACGCTTGCATCCCCAGCGCTGTTGCCCGGCATCAGGCGATCGATCGCGAGTCCCCCTGCCCGATAGCCGATGCCAGAAACCCCGGTCCGCCCATCGGTTTCCTTTTTTCAGCTATCCGTCGCGACCGCGAGCCGGGCGTCGACGGTCATGCGGCGAGCTGATAGATCGCGTCACAGCCGGCGCGCAGTCCTCCAGCTCCTCCTCATCGAGACGCTAGGGCGTCCGCAGGTGCCATTCGCCGGGATCCGGACAGATTGTTCTAGTACCGTGAAAGCGGAGGTTTGCGGCGTAGGAAAGACGAAGCGAAGCCCTAAACGCCGCATTCGTTTAGAGCGTCCGTCGCTGGTGTTACGGTGTTGCTTCCGGTACGAGCAGGAACTGGAAGCCCCTCGGGCTGAATTGCACCTGGCCCGGTCGGATCGCAGAGGGCCTCAAAATCCCTGTCCGTTCGAGCTCATCAACGGTGCGCTCGTCACGCCGGCGATCGCGGTACTGCGTCTATAACTCGCTTCTTCTGTGATTCTATCCATTCAATATCGCCACGAACTGACCGACGTGGTCAGCCGCCCCCGGAACTGGGACAGCCGAATGCGGTTAACAATAAAAGAGGCTGGTTTGCTGGTGTCGCGTCATATCTCGGGCGCGTCGACAGCGTGTCCGCGCCCTGCAGGGCAACAACATCGATGGATCAGACTATGTCATCGGCCAATACTCTCCAACACGTTTACATCGAGGAATTGCGCGATCTTTGGTCAGCCAATGACCAGATGCAGCGCGTGATGCGGAGCCTCAGCGACAAAGCAGCCGATCCCAAGCTCAAGGAGTTACTAACGCGATCGGTCAGTGTAATCGGCCAGCATACAGCGGCGTTGAGGTCAATCTTAGAGGCTCGGGGCGGGAGCGTAGGCAAGCATCACTGCCAGGGAATGGAGGGCCTTGTCGCTGAGGCCAAAAAGCATGCCATCCAAGGCGAGATCGACAGTCAGCTGCGAGACATCGTGATCATCGCGCAGTACCAACGCATGTCACATTACGGTCTGGCTGGCTTTGGCATCGCCGCCGCCTATGCAAGGGCACTGGGGATGCAAGACGATGCGGCGAAACTGAAATCGATCGCAAGCGAGATCTACAAGGCCGACGAATATACGAGCAAGTTGGCGGAGGATTCGGAGCAGACGGCAGCGGCGGCGGCCGGCGACGGCCAAGGCGGGGTCTCTAGGGGCGAACGGGTTGTTGTTACGGGAGGCACAGTCGGCCGCACCGAACCAGACCTAAGCAAAGAACACAACACGGAGCTCGCGGTCGAGGCGGGACGCCGGTGGCCGCACCCTGAGGACAAGCCTTGACGAGCTCGGGACATCAGGACGTCAGGCAGAGACCGCGCGTGACGGAGTGAGCCTGGAAATCCTGTCAGGCGTCAGTTGGGCGCTGTGCTACTCAGTAGCTCTGCGCTGACCCGGCGCCCGACGCCGACACGATTCCTGTCCGTTCGCTCAAACTGATGCGGCTGCCCTCGCGGCCCCTCAAATTCCGAAACATTTGCCGCTCACAACTCGGCCGTGATCGACGCGGGAATTTCAAGAGCGCCGTAAGCGCGGAAGCGCCCGCCATTGCTGGCCTCATCGAAAACACCGGGCGCGGTGGTCCCGCTGGTGCGTAGACCGGCCATCAGGGTGGTGGGTTACCTTCCGATGCCCGTGACGCACTGGCGCCGGTACGCGCAGCCCGCGAACGGCCCGTCAAAAACGATGATTTATCGCCGTCGGCTTTGATGAATTGCGGCGGCCGAATCTCTTCGGAAGCATGCGGCACCGATCACGCGGATCGCCTCGATCGCCATCTGGCCGTCGGGACACAAATAGTAGGGGATGTTAAAGTAGAGGGATCGGCGTCGCCGCGAGGGATGTTCCCGATGAAGTCGCGGCAAGCCCTACGCAGCAATCCCCACTCCACGATTTCAAATGCGCGCGCCCGTTCCCATAATCTTGCCCGCGATACCCCGGCGGCGAGGCGAAGGGATGCTCCAGATCAATCCGTCGTCACCAGCGAGATCGGCCGGGGTCACTACGCGGTTGGGCATGATGAAGCTCAATCAGTGGCGGAGTTAATCTCCGCTTCGGCGCGTAACCAGTGATGCAGGTGCTTGCCTTCCGGTCGGCCGTCCTCCTCCCAAATTTTATAGGCCCGCTCCCGGATAGCTTGCTCTCTGTCCGGTTGTCCTTTGGCCGAGACAATGGCAGCTTGAACCCCGGTTCGGTTTGCGCCGTCGTCGCGTTCGATGTCGCCGCTTCCGGGGACACTGCGTCGCTCATAGCTCTGCCCTCAGATGCCGGTGAAAATAAAAGCGCCAAGCCGGGTACGCATGGCGCTTTGGTTTCGAGAGCCACGGTTCGTTTAAGGGATCACCCTGCCGGTAGCTCTCGCTCTCTAAAATAAGTCAACTGGGTGCCGCAGGACTGGTTCCATATACGGATGAATTGTTTCATGCCGTTTTGGAACAGGGTGCTTGCGGTTAATAGGTTCGCGGGGCCGAACGGCCATACCGGTGCGTAGGCAGGCCATTTCATCCCACATTGAGGTGGCGATCGTCGGACCGACGTTGCGGCTAGCGTAGACCTTTCGTCAGAGTTCATGGGTGTATCACTCCGTAAACGAACAGCAACGAATTTGTATTTTTGTGTAATGTAAATCATTCGCTGTTCGAATAGTCAAAAGTTGCGGGCCGATTACAACTCTTTACCAAACGGCCATCTGGCATTCATACGGCGATTACAGCCGCGGACTAGGTTCTTTTTCAATCAAGCCACAGGTCGAGGTCCACGGAGGGAAGAACGGATGTCCAAATTTCATCGGCTCATCGAGGGCGAAATTCCGCGGCTTCGACGCTATGCGCGGGCGCTGACGCGGAGCGCCGACCGGGCCGACGATCTCGTGCAGGAAACGCTGATGCGCGCGATCGCCAAGGCTCATCTTTGGCAGACCGGCACCGATATTCGCGCCTGGCTGTTCACGATTATGCACAATCAACATGTCAACATGGTCCGGCGGGCGATGCGCGATGGGGCCAATGTCGACATAGAACAGTTATCATCTGCGCTCGTGGCTATCACCGATCCGACGTCCTCGCGCCAGCTGCGCGAACTGGAGAACGCACTCTCCCGCCTTCGCGACGAGCATCGGGAAGTCATCCTGCTCGTCGGGCTCGAGGGCATGTCCTATGAGGCTGCGGCTCAGATTCTAGACGTGCCGGTCGGCACGGTGCGTTCACGCCTGTCTCGCGGCCGAGACGAGCTGCGTGTATTGCTGAATATGCCGAAAAGGGGCCCGGACGCGAGCGAGTCAGATCCCCTCGCTGAGGCCGCTTAGGGGCGCGCGAAATGGCTAACGGCGCGGATCAGCCGGAAGGAAAAAGGCGTAGGGAGTGGTCGGCTGACGAGCTGACCGAGTTAGCCGATTTGCTCCTCTGTGAGGTCTCACTGCAGGAGATCGCACGGCTTCTGGCACGGAACCCCGACGATGTCGAAGACAAAGTCGTCGAGATAGGGCGAGCGTGCCGTTAATTGGCTAGTCAGGGGTATTATCGTTTCTGATGCCTCAGGCAGTCGGAGTGCCAGCGATGTTGTCGCGGCATGGCCGGCGATCGTCACCGCGATGGTGTGGGGAATTTGAAGGCCCAGGATCGTGTTCCCACTCTAATCCCGTTGATGGAGATCAGCATGAACAATCAAACGGACCGAGACACGATCGCGGAAGAGGCGGTGGGCCAAAGGCGCGACGGCGCGCCACCGTATGCCGTGAAAGAGGAGATGTCGCCGGAGGAGGCCGTCCGGCGGATTGCAGAATCGGCGGGAGCTGCAGCGAGCATCCCGGAGAAAACCGCAGAATCTGTTGGCGAACGGGTCGGAGATGCGTATTCGGACCCTGAGAGCAGCACACAAACGCAGACCAGGAAGTTTGGTCTACACGGTGCGGCAACGGCTGCGTTTCAGGGCAGCGCAAGCGATCCGGTTCTCGCGACCTGCCGTACAGCCGCTCAATTCTTATCAGATCGCTTCAATAGACAACCATTTGCGGTAGCGGTCGCGTGCTTCGCCCTCGGCTATGCGACCGGAGTCCTGCTTCACGGGCGAACCAATGCGAATGTCGGGACGACGCCGGGTCCGTTTCAAATTACGAGACCTCCACGGGGCGAGAGACATCCGCGAGGGTTCGTCCAGTCAACTGTCCTCAAAACCATAACCGAGCACCCCCAAGGAATGACAATTGCCGAGATCGTTAAGGAGCTTGCTCCTCAAGATATCGGCCAGCGTTCGATCGCGGACGCACTCGGCGTTCTCGTTCAGGAAGAAAAGGTCAGTCTGCACGGCCGAGGCAAATACATTCCAGCCGCGGCCGAAGTGCCGACCGCACCGGATCAGCCCAGCTCGTAGCCCTCAAGCGCCCTCCTTCAATAGCAGTCAGCTTTCGGCTGGGGTCAAACCGTCGACGGCTCAGCGCTCACGCGCATATTGAAATAGAGGGCGACTTTCGACCGCGGATTTGCTCGCCTGATGAGAAAACAAAGCGGGCCGGTATCGGCGCCGGCCTGATTAGAACATCGCCGCGAGCGCGTAGATCAGCGCTCCGATGACCGCGCAAACCGGCAAGGTCAGCACCCAAGCAAAGACAATCCGGCCAGCCACACCCACCGCACCGAGGAGGTCCCGCGTGCCACTCCGACGCCGGCGATTGCGCCGGCGATCGTATGCGTTGTCGATATTGGTGTGCCAAGGCCAATAGCCATAAAAATCGTGATGGCGCCGCCGAGCTCGGCGCAGGCGCCCTGTGTCGGACGAATCGAGGTCATTCGCGAGCCCATCGTGCGCACAATGCGTCAGCCACCGATTAACGTGCCGACCGCCATCGCTGCATGACACGAGATGACGACCCAGAAGGGGACATGAAAACTTCCGCCGAGGTAGCCCTGCGTGAACAACAGCGCGGCGATGATGCCCATTGTCTTTTGAGCGTCATTGCCGCCATGGCCCAATGAGTAAAGTGCCGCGGTACCGAGCTGTAGAATCCGAAAACCGCGATCGACCAGGAAAGGGTTCCGGCGCGCCAATGCCCAGGACGCCGCGGCTATCATAATTAGAGCCAGCACAAACCCAACAAGCGGCGAAAAGATGATCGCGAGGGCGGTCTTGAGCACACCACTCCACAGTACGGCGCCGAGGCCGCCCTTTGCGAGGCTGGTGCCGACCAACCCGCCGACCAGCGCATGAGAGCTGCTCGACGGAATGCCTCCCCACCAAGTGATCGCATCCCAGGCAAATCGCGCCGAACAGGGCACCAACCAGGATCTGAGGATCCATGAGCTGTTCCGGCACAATCCCAGTCCCAAGGGTCTGTGCGACATTGAGACCAAATACCAGGAAGGCGATGAAGTTGAAGAAGGCTGCCCACAAAACGGCAATGCGCGGCGACATTACGTTTGTCGAAACGACGGTTGCGATCGAGTTAGCCGCATCGTGCAGCCCGTTCATCATTTCAAACAGGAACGCGATCGCGATCAGCGTGAAGAGCGCCCAGGGGCTCATTTGCGCCGCGGCCATTACCAAGCCTCCGCGCTACACATGATCGATGACGATGTTCTGGATCTGATCGCCAACCTGATCCAGCCGCGACACAACAAAGCCAAGCTCCTGATAGACTGAATGGGAGGCGATAAAGGCGATCGCATCGCCATTGCCGTTGCGAATGAGTTCGGCGACTCCACGGTCCAGGAGACGCTCGCCTTCCTCGTTTTCGGCGGCGATGCGCGTGCAGATTTCCCGCAATTCGTTAGCATGCTTGTCGACATCCGACAGAAGCGGCGCTGCCTGCTTGACGAGACATGCGCAATTGACCGCGATATGTCCGAGCGACTGTATATTCGGCGCCAAATCCTCAACACCCGCGACGGTGACCATGCGAGCGGCGCGCCGAATCTGGTCGAGCGCTCCGTCGAAGCTTCTGACCAAATGCTTGATGTCGACGCGGTCGAACGGAGTAACGAAAGTCCCGTAGACCGCATCCATGACCTTGGCTGCGGTCCTTTTAGCCTGGAGATCGATCTCGGTGAGGCGCTCGCAAGATTTTTCACCCGGAACCTTGGCATCGAGCAACGCCGGTAAAGCATCGGCTCCAGACACGAGATTTCCAGCATGTTCTTCGAACAATCCGAAAAACTTCTCCTCTCTTGGCATCAATCTGCCGAGCCATGCAAACATTGGATGCATTCCCAAGTGTCAGGGCGCAGTCGAATTTGACAGTTTCTTTACAGTCCTCAAAAGTAGGCTTGAGAGGACAGCTAATTCGAGTGATTCAACTGAAGCTTGACGTTTCGAGTTCCGTGAGGACAGGTTACTGCAGAGAAAATCCGCGTAGACGGCATCCCCGCCGATCGGCAGCCAACGCGCTAATCTCGCAGGGTTTGGCCTCTCGTCGTCGGAAAGTTCTAGGTTCATGGACCGGCAGATGGCGTCGTTAACGGAGCGCCGGAAGCCTCCTCACTGGCACAGCACCTCAACCCGTCAGACTCTCAGGGCGCCAGATTGTCTTCGTTGTGATAGCCCTCGCCGCTCAGCAAGAGGTTAATAAGTTGGTTACTAACGCGCGTTGCAGCCGGTCCTCGCCTTCCACCAAACGTTACATCCCGCCATCGCCCAATAGCGGGACACTAAACTATCACGTTAGAGCGTTTTCACACGCCCTCGGTGGAACTCGGCCGATTTGACGGTACTGAGCGAATGCCCGCTTTTGGTCGGCAAAAGCTCACCAGACACGGTAGCGGATCGACGGCGGGCAAACCCAGCGGGTATCAAGCGTCAGGTTTAATCCGCTCGTTGAGCATCTGCCCATCGCGAGTTCACGACGCTGGTTACCGGTGCTAGTCGGCTCGGGAAGGGGATGTTTTCTAATATACCGCGTAAAATTACGCGGATGATATGAGTTAACCATATTATCTGCGGGGCAGACCGTCAGAATAATCTCTAGACACGGAAGATCGTACGATCTGACAAATCCGTGAAAAGCGA
This sequence comes from Allostellaceae bacterium, assembly GCA_045802495.1. Lineage (GTDB taxonomy): Bacteria > Pseudomonadota > Alphaproteobacteria > ATCC43930 > CGMCC-115725 > AP-15. Next base: position 28,578 of record JBJMQW010000226.1, read on the forward strand.
ATCTTGACCTTTACGATCTGGGGGAGGTCGTGGAGTAAAGAGAGATGGCGAGAGCAAACCCGATAGCGAGGAATCTTGGGATATATCATCAACGAGTACAGTCAACAGTGGTGAGGCGACTTTCTGTACTGGCCTTTGTCACTGCGCTGGCCCCGGCGGTGGCGTCTGGTCAAGCCGTTCAAGATTTCATCATTGATCCATCTCCGCCGGCCGCGCCGCTCGAAAAGGCGATCGGCTACTTCACTTCGACAACGCTACCGAGCGTTGTTCTGGGGTCATCTAGTGCGGATGGCGGTCCGGGCGGGTTTTATCTGTACCAATCGAGCGGCGACCTCTCTGGCCCGTGGAGGAGGAGCACTATCGATCCGAGTGGAGACGCTTACGAGCGCGCGCGCCCGTTTCTGTTTCCGGGCGATACCTATCCTGGCGTGATAGCATCTCGAGACGGCCAACTCGTCTGGTATGCCAATCCGCTAAACCGGGGCGGCGATCCGGCCCAGCCTTGGTTTATGATTGTGATCAACCCGAAGGCCGGGTGTCATGATCTGCACATCGTCGACCTCGATGGCGACGGTAAGCAGGACATCGTTTGCTCAGCGGCCCTCTTCGAGGGGACTCAGTCGTTTATCGCCTACCAGAACGACTGGAACTCCTGGCAGATCGTGGACAACCCGTTCCGGGATGGCACCGGCGCAGGCATTGGGGACTCGGTCGCGCTCGCATCGCTCGCTGGCACCGCCCGCATTAATGTCGTCGGAGCGACGCCCAACGGCGTCCGTTGGTTCGAAAACCCCGGCAACCGGACCGGCGTCTGGGTGCACCATCGCGTAGGCAACGGCGGCAACAGTAACGGTGTCGGCGAGACCGCCATTGGAACAGTGGCCTATGGACGCGCGTCTGACGCGATCATCGTTGGCTCCGGCGAAGAGCCGAACGGTCCTTGGACGCCCGGTCTCGTTGCGTTCTTTGCCGGCTCTGATCCACACGCATCATGGATCGCCACGTCACTCGATTCCACCTATCGGGCGATCCACGAGATCGACAGCGGCAAACTCGGTGGATCTCCGTTCTTCATAGTCGCTGAGCAAGAGCAAGTCAGCTCTCGGTGCAACAAGATTTATAATGAGCATCCCAGCGTTCCCGCATGTCGAGTGACGTTGTTCGAGTATCAAGGAGGAGCGTTCACGCCGGTCACCGAACTCTCTGATCTCGGCACCCATAACCAGCAATTTGTCAAGTATAACGGCGGTCTCGCGGTCGCCGGCGCGAACCACAATCTCTACGGAGCGACAGATCGCACGCTTCACCTTTGGCTCGTGATCGCCGGATCTAGCTCAGCTCTTGACCCGTAGCGCGCACCCGTGCGCTCTGGGCTGCAGTTCCCCATCCGCTACCCGCAGGAGGCGGAATTTATCTACGCGCTCGCTAGGGAAGATCTGAATAAGGGGATGGAGTTGGGAGAGGGAGCATAGCGATTTGCTCACTGACGACGAAACGGGTGAATTGGGTCGCG
>JBJMQW010000227.1:0-5114 GCA_045802495.1 Allostellaceae bacterium
ATAGTGCGAGCGGCACTCTAAAGGCGCAGGGTAGCGTAGCATTGCGCGGCCGGACAGGGCCGGCCGCCCAGCTTTCCGCGACGCTCGACAATTTCCGGGTAGCCGCGCGCGATGAAGCAGTAGCAAGCGCAAGCGGTAACATCTCGATCGCCGGACCCCTGACCGCGCCAAAGGTCACGGCTCCGTTGACGATCAATCGAGCAGAAATCAATCTTCCCGCGAGCTTGCCGCCCAATGTCGTCGTAGTGAAGGTCGTCGAAACCAACAGCAAGACCGGAAAGCCACCGCCGTCGCTCGTAGCTGCGGACCAAGCACCGGCGCTCGCCGCTACGCTCGACATCAAGATCGACATGCCGGGCAACATCTTTGTCCGCGGGCATGGGCTCGACAGCGAGTGGCGCGGCAAGCTGACGATCACCGGCACGAGTGCGGCGCCGGCGATCAGCGGATCGCTCGAGCAGATCCGCGGCAGCGTCGATCTGCTCGGCAAGACTTTCACAATAACGCGCGGCCGGATCGCCTTTGACGGCAGCGCGAAGCTCGACCCCGTTCTCGATATCATGGCCGAGGCGAGCACGGCCGACATTACCGCACAAGTCAATATCAGCGGGGTTGCCTCGGCGCCGAAAGTGACGCTGAGCTCGACACCGCCCGTGCCGCAGGACGAGATCCTTTCGCGCGTGCTGTTCAACCGCGGCGTCGGTCAGCTGAGCGCCGGTGAAGGGTTGCAGCTCGCCGCGGCGGCCGGCACGCTCGCCGGCGGCGGTCCCGGCGTGCTCGACAAACTGCGCGGCAGCCTCGGTCTCGATTGGTTCAGGCTGGGTTCGGGCGCAACCGGGCCGACGACCGGCACGCTCAACCCGCGCACAACGACCGGAAGCAGCGCTGGGAGCGGCACCGCGCTAAGCGCAGGCAAAAACATCGCCCCAGGGGTTTCCGTCGGGGTCAGCCAAGGCGTCAACCCGCCGACCAGCAAAGTCACGGTCGAGATCGAGGTGCGGCCGCATCTGACAATCGGCGGTGAGGCGGGGCAGTCCGGCAGCACCGGCATCGGCCTCAACTATAATTACGACTACTGACCGGTTCACTCTTCGGTGATCGGATCTTGCCCGACACGGCGCACAGCCGGAGACTAGCGGGAGGCATAATCACAATGGGAGGATAACGATGGATGCCTTCGAAAGCGGGTTGGAGGGGCTGCTGCCGCGCTCGCAATGGTCGCGCCGCGGCTTTGTCATGACGTCGCTCGTTACCGGTTTCGCGCTCTCTGTGCAGCCGGTCTCGGCGCAGACGATTACGACTGATGCAACCGGCCTCGACGCCGGCGAGGTCAAGATCCCGGTCCCAGACGGATCGATCCCGGCCTACCGGGCGATGCCGGCGCAAGGCGGGCCCTTCCCCACTGTCCTCGTGGTTCAAGAGATCTTCGGCGTGCACGAGCATATCAAGGATCTCTGCCGCCGCTTCGCGAAGGCCGGATACTACGCCATCGCCCCCGAGCTCTATTCCCGGCAAGGAAATCCGGCGACGATCAGCGACACGCAGGAGCTGATCAAAACGATCGTGTCCAAGGTTCCGGACCAGCAGGTCATGTCGGATCTCGACTCGGCGGTGGCCTACGCCAAGTCGACCGGCAAGGCCGATACTGCGCGGCTCGCGGTCACTGGATTTTGCTGGGGCGGGCGGATCGTATGGCTCTACGCTGCGCACAATCCGGGGCTCAAGGCAGCAGCTGCGTGGTATGGCCCGATCGACCGCCCGCGCACCGAATTGCAGCCCAAATACCCGATCGACCTCGCCGACGATCTCAAGGCGCCGGTTCTCGGCCTCTACGGCGCTGCCGATCAGGGCATTGCGGTGGAGAGCGTCGAGCGAATGGAGGCGGCTTGCAAGAAGGCCGGCAACACCTGCGAAATCAAGATCTACCCGGACACCCCGCACGGCTTCAACGCCGATTACCGGCCGAGCTATCGTGCCGAGGCAGCCAAAGACGGCTGGTCGAAGATGCTGGCCTGGTTCAAGCAGCACGGGGTGGGCTGAACGGAGCCAATGCAGGACCGCGCCCGTTCCGCGCGTTCATTGAACTCGGCGGGCATGAGAAGGCGCGAAGGGCTGGATATCGACCACCTCGCCCATGGCAATATAGCCCGCGTGGTTGGGATGGAGATAATCCCACGGGAGCTGAGTGAATGTGCTGTTCGGTAAGAACTCCGCCAGCATATTGCCGGAGGCTGGGTCAAGCGTAGCCGCGTCAAAGTCTTCGACACCGTCAAAGAGCCCAGAGCTTCGAATGAAAGCGTTGAGGACCCTGCGACTGGCGTCATGCCCTGGACCATTGTCGCCCATATCGATCCCGCTGATGCCGAGCGCGGAAGTCAATGTCCCGGCGTATACCTTGACGCCCTCGGCGTGCAGCCGCCCGACGACGTTCTGATACCCCGCAATGATGGAATCTGTCGTAGTGCCGGCCCCGATGTCGTTGATGCCTTCGAGCCAAATCACATGGGTCAGTCCAGACAGGCCCAGCACATCCCGATCGAGTCGGTCGACGGCAGCTGGACCGGCGGCTGAATTTGCAACGACCGGGTTTACCACCCTATTACCGGCAATGGCCTCGTTGACGATGCTGATTTTTTTGCCATAGGCGTTGTGCAGCCGACGGGAAAGGACGTTCATCCACCGATCATTGATGTTCAGGGTAGAGTGTGTGCCATCGGTAATCGAGTCGCCGAAAGCGCAAACGACTACCGTGTCCGACGGGGCCATGACGTCTACCGCGTCCAGGAAAAACCAGGAAGTGGTAGTGTATTCAAAGTCAAAGACGTCGAGATCTCCGGTATGATCGCCGCTGCCGGGCGCGGTGATGTACGAGGTCACAAAGGCGCTACTGTGGTACGTCATCGGGCCGCTGTCGCCTTCGACGGCATAGCTGACAGCCAAATTGTGCCCTTGCACCGCTGGATCATCGGCATCCGCAACCCAAGACAGTCCGATGCCGTCGCTGAAGATTTCCTGGCCGACGGGTATCGTCACCGATCTCTTGCCGCCGAATGTCACTGGCGTGACAGTGCCCTCGACGAGGTTCCCCGAGTATTCCTGGAGAGCCACGGTGACCGTGCTGAAGGTCACCGGCAGGGTCCCGAAGACGTTCGAGAAACGAAATCGCATCCTATTGCCCCAAAGGTCGGGCTTGACAATTGAGCGAAAGGTCTGGCCGGTCGCCCCGGCAGTGTTGGCGTCCGGAAATGGAAATCCGAGATCGGGTTGAATGTTGGCTGGAGCGAATGTGGTGGGCGGACCGGGGGGAGTGGGCGCAACCGGCGGAATGTACTGAAAAAATGTTGCCGGTGAGGTGGCCCAGGTGGCGACCCAGCGCTGGCCTCGTTGTTGGTCATCCGCGACGGCGGCCCGATGCCCCGCGAGCGCGGCAACGGCGAGGGCCATTGCGAAGCAAGTGGTGCTAGACCACCGAGCATTGGATATACGCATGGCGATTTCCCCCATCTCTCTTTCTTACGGCACCCCATGATGTTAACCTTAACCGACGCTGTCAATTCGCTTTTTGGTTGCGAGATTCAAGAAAAGCGAGGCGTGTCAAACGGCTGCTCAGCTACAAGATAACCCTTGTCACCAGCGCGACGATACGCTGCTATTGAGCGCCGCCAAGGGAGGGATTGCGGTGAACCTCGCAGCGTTATTGTTCGATGTTGCGCGCCGGCAGCCGGACGCACCGGCGGTCGGCGACGATATTCACGGCTGGAGCTATCGCCAATTCCTCGACCGCATTGGGCGCCTGGCCGGGGGTCTGCGCGGCCGCAATCTCCAGCGCGGCGACCGCGTTATGCTGTGCATGGAGAACTGTGCAGAGTTCCTGGAGACAATGTTTGCCTGCTGGACAGCGGGGCTCTGCGCGGTGCCGGTCAATGCCAGACTCCATCCACGAGAGGTTGAGCACATCGCCAGCGACTCCGGCGCGCGGCTGCTTGTCGCGACACCGGCATTGGCCGATGCACTGGCCCCACTCGCGCAGTCGGTCGAGACATTGTCGCAAATTGTTTCTACTGAGTCGGAAGCCTACGCAGCGCTGGTCACGCGCGGCGTGGCGATACGCCCGGTCGAGGGTGCGCCGACCGACCGTGCGTGGCTGTTCTACACGAGCGGGACGACGGGCAGGCCAAAGGGGGCGGTGCTGAGCCACCGCAACCTATTGTTCATGAGCCATTGCTATTACGCCGATATCGACGCGCTCGACGAGCGCGACACCAATCTGCATGCCGGTCCGTTATCGCATGGCGCAGGCCTCTACGCACTGCCGCATCTGTTGCGTGGCGGACACCAGGTCGTGTTGCCGCATTTCGACGTCGACGCCGTCCTCGACGCAGTGCAGCGCCATTCCCGCGTCTCGATGTTCACAGCGCCGACGATGCTGACCCGGCTCGTCCACGCGCCGGCGGTGGCCGCCGCAGATCTGCGCAATATCCGCACGATCTTTTACGGTGGCGGTCCGATGTATGTCGCCGACCTCGAACGTGCGCTGCAGATCTTCGGTCCGCGGCTCTATCAGCTTTACGGCCAGGGCGAGTCGCCGATGACGATTGCCGGGCTGACGAAGCGGATGCACGCCGATGACGCGCATCCGCGCTGGCGCCAGCGGCTCGGCTCGTGCGGCGTGCCGCGCACCGGCGTCCTCGTCAAAGTGGTCGATGAGCGCGACTGCGAGGTGCCGCCCGGCGAAATCGGCGAGATCGTCACCCGCAGCGACTGCGTGATGGAAGGCTATTGGCAAAACCCTGCCGCCAGTGCCGAAGCCTTGCGCGGCGGCTGGCTGCATACCGGTGATCTCGGCAGCTTCGACGAGGACGGGTTTCTGACCCTGCGTGACCGCTCCAAGGACATGATCATCAGCGGCGGCAGCAACATCTACCCGCGCGAGATCGAGGAGGTATTGCTGCGCCACCCCGACCTCCTCGAGGTTTCGGTGGTGGGGCGGCCCCATCCCGAATGGGGCGAGGAGGTCGTCGCTTTTGTCGTCGCGCTGCCCGGAAGCGAAATTGCAGGCGAAGCGCTCGACCGCCTGTGCCTCGACCACATCGCCCGCTTCAAGCGCCCGCGCC
>JBJMQW010000228.1:0-11380 GCA_045802495.1 Allostellaceae bacterium
CGCCAGCTCGGCCGCCCTGCACCGTTGTTCAGGAGTCTCAAGATGATCCCGGGCGAGCTTCAAAAGCACTGTGGGCACAAGGCCCTCGCCCCTCGCTCTTCCCCGCCAGGCCGCGATCTCGGCCGCGAGCTCCGCCTTCTTTGTCAGCAGATCGACGGCGGCCTCGAAGTGCGATCTAAGGACGGCGCTCATCGCGGCCTCCCCGGATCGAGAAGCCGCATCCCGGCTCGCACCTGCCGCGGGCTCGGCCGTGCCGGTCCTGCCTGTTTCCGGGCTGGATTCTGTCCGCGGTCGAGCGACGGCCGTTGCCGGGCCAACTCAATCAACAGCTCGGCCGAGATGTCCTCTAGGATCTTAGGCGGTGGCGGCTCCAGCGGATCGCCGCCGTTTTGAGGCTCGTCCCAGCAGCGAGAGAATTGCCGGTTCAACTCCGGGTCGCTCATCAGGGGCGAAGTCGACGACGGGCTTCACGACCGCCTCCGGTCTTGCGCCGGGCGGGCTTTTCGTTCTACGATGCCGTTGTTGTCGTTACCTAGGATGTTGCGAGCGAGGCCCCCGCCAGGGCCTCGTTTGATCCCGGGCGCGGTCATCCCGCACCGCCTTTCCGCTGCGCCAGATACCGCCGCAAACTCAGCCGCATGAGCGCAGCTTGCGTCGGCGTGTGCAACGAAGTGCGGCGGATCAGTTTGGCGAGGGGGCTCATGCTGCCGCCCCTGGTCGGCGAGAGCGCCCATCATGCGCCCGAGCACGCCTTTCAGGCTGGAGCGGCTTGCACCCATTCAGAATCCAGGCTCGTCCTTCTTCTTCTGGGACATAGACATTCCTACCGATCCGGACGATCGGTGGGTTCATCCTCATCAGGGTTTTTGGATGTTTGTCGATTGCCGCAGCGAAGTCGTCGATCGCCGTTAACCCGGCAAGTAGTTTGTCCCGCAGCGCCGCAATATCCGGCCGCTCTTTTGCGGTATCCATTCGTCCCTCTCGGGTCGGTTAGGCGCCTCATCGGGCGCGAATGCGAATGGCTATGCCGCGTTGTTCAGGGAAAAGGTGAAACCCAGCTACAGCTGAGTTTCACCTATTTTTTGAAAACCATTTTGCAAAAGTAGGGACGCTGGGCTCGGGAAATTCGTCTTTGACCATCTGTGCTTTGATTAGGCGGCGTGCCTTCAGATAGGGCGTGCCTGACGCGAGAAGCTCCCTGTAGCGATCAGTGTAGGGCTTCAACCTCGCTTCCGCTTCTTTCTGCTGAGCAATGCCCCGGCATTTGCCCCCCTTACGCTTGATAGTCAGGGTTCGACATCGGCCAGCCATTTCCCGGCCGGTCCGTTCGAATGTCGGGCACAATAGAGCGGCTGTCGCGATTGTATCTGGATCGCCCGATTCGATGGCTTCACGGGCCATTCTGACCGCCTGCTTGAGGTGCAGCTCGCCACATTGAAGGCGTCTCATGACCTCGGCCTCCCCTTCGTGGTCGCCGAGCCAAAATGCGGAATCCCCTGCGGAAACCTGCCCGATCTCTCCGTCGAGCCGCTCTAAGAGCGCGATCAGAATGGTACGCTCATCCATTTGGTTGCCGAGCCGTCTTCATGCCCTTGAGAGCGGCCGCGACCTCACCCGAGATGCGATCCGCAACGGCGCGCAAGGGATCGCTCGCAAGATGCGCGTAGCGCTGTGTTGTCGAAGAGTCGGCGTGTCCCAAAATCTTGCCGAGGATGAACAACGAATCGCCGCCCATTGCCCCGACGCTTGCAAACCCATGCCGCAGGTCATGGAGCCGCAAGTCGGTGATCCCGGCCGCCTTGGTGACGGACGCCCAAGTTGTCTGAACTTGTACAAAATGTCGAGGCTGTTCAGCCGTCTCGACGGAACCCCCTACGCTTCGGCGTGGCCGAGCGGAAGGCAGTACGTATGGATTCCCCTCAACGCGAGGCAGCCCGGCCACCAAGGCCAACGCTGCCGCGCCGATCGGAATTGTTCTTGACCCGGTTTTGCTGTCGTCGAGCCTAACCACGCCCAGCTTGGCGTCGATATTCGCCCATCGCAGGTTCAAAACCTCAGACTTACGCATTCCGGTAAGCGCCATCAGCCGGATAGCAGCGGGCCCGGCCCAGTACCCTTTGTGCGCGACGAGCGCATCGCCAAGTCGAGCTAGCTCTTCGGGTTTAACCAACCGGTCGCGCGAGCGTTCGGGATAGCGATCTATGCCTCGGCAGGGGTTGCTGTGCTGCGGCCTCTCGCCCCATCGCTCAGCAAGGCCGAACATTTTGCTCAACAAAGAGAGCACCCGGTTGGCGCCAATCGGCGTCGCCTTCATCGCGGTATGCAGCCGCGCGATGTCGTAGTGCGCAATGGCAGCGACGGCCAATTTGCCGAGGCGTGGTTTTATATGAAGGCGAATGTTTCGCTCGTCCTCCTCGATCGACCGCGGCTTCTTTTTGGCCACCGCGTGCTCGGCGATGTAGCGGTCGGCAAGCTCAGAGACGGTCAGCGCATCTCGGTTTTTCTCGCGATCGGCTACCGGATCACGCCCACGATCGATGTCACGCTTTAGGTTGCCTGCCTCCCCGCGCGCCGCCCGCACCGACCAGGCCGGGAACTGACCGATCGTAAATCGGCGCTCGCGACCGGCGATCCGATAGTTCATGACGAAGCTGCGGGTTCCGGCCGCGGTAATCCTGGCGCCGAATCCCCTAACCTCAGTGTCGTATACAATCCGATTGCCGGCGGCGGGAGCCGGCAGATCCCGGACTATCTTGTCGGTCAGTTTTTGCCCCATTGCCGGCGCCCGTGTCCGGATTGTGTCCGTGCCGGGGCATTCCTTCATGCTCCCGAACGCTCTTGAGCATACCTAAAAATCTGGGAGTGTCAATGGCTATGCCTTAGAAAGCCTAGGGTCCGAGACCACTGTGTTGCACTGTGTCCGCTTTCTGCAGGTTTCCAGAGAGCGCGTTACCAGATTGTGGATCTGGATGTCGCCGGTTCGAATCCGGTCACTCGCCCCAGCCTTCCTCACTCTTAGGGCGTGGCCTCATTAACGCGCAGCCATACCCTGATTGACGCAAGCCATGAAAGTCACAGCCACCGGGTACGACTTTCGGCCTGCGCACGCTGCCATGCAGCGCTACGTCAATGCGAATCTTCTTTCTGGCTTCTCGTCCGCAGTGCTCGTCGGTAGAGATTTGGTCGATGTGCAATGCATTGGATGGGCCGACAAGGAAGCGCAGATACCATTGCGGGTCGACCACATATTCCGCGTCTTCTCGAATACAAAGCTGATTACATCTTGCGCTGCCCTTCTTTTATTCGAAGAAGGCCGTTTCCAGCTGGATGCTCCAATCGAGCAGTTTATTCCGCAGCTCGCGAACCGCCGTGTGCTGCGTCCCGACGCCACGTCATTGGAGCAAACCGAGCCCGCTGTCAGCCCGATCACCATTCGCCATCTGATGAGTCACAGCTCAGGGATGAGCTACGGTCTTTTAGACCCGGGTACATTGATTTTCAATGCGTACAACGAGCGAAAAGTCGTCAATCCCGCGACCACGCTTGCGGAGATGATTGACGTACTGGCCGACCTGCCGCTGGTCTTTAATCCCGGAATGTCATGGGAGTACTCGGTGGCCACCGACGTGTTGGCGCGTCTTGTCGAAGTGATAAGCGGCCAGCGCTTCGATGCGTTTATTCAGTCGCGAATTCTGAGCCCACTTGGCATGGCGGACACCGGATTTGTCGTGTCGGATCGCGATCGCCTTGTCGCTTATTATGCCGGCGCCGACTTGGCCGACCCCATGAAGCCGGGACTGACCCGCGTGGACGACGCGCCATATCCGGGGGCTTATTTGCGTCCTTTCCCGCGGCAGAACGGCGGCAGCGGGTTGGTCTCGAGCCTGCCGGACATGGTGGCGCTCATTCGCAGCCTGCTTCCGGGTGGCCCGAGCCTGCTCGAGCCGGAGACGATAAAGCTGATGATGACCAACCAGTTGCCCGAGGGTGTGTGGCTACGCTTTCCCGCTTACGGAGAACTTCACGGCAAGGGGCACGGGCTCGCGGGAGCGCTTATCCTGGAACCTTCTGCGTTCGACCATCAGGACGCGAGAGGCGAGCTCTTTTGGGGCGGACGTGCCGGCACCCAATGGTGGATTTCGCCTGAAAAGAATACCGCAGGCTTGATAATGGCGCAGCGCGAGATGGGACATCCCTTTGTGGTCGAGTTCAAGCGGCTCGCCTACGAAGCGGTGAAGCGCAAGAACTGACAGGAATTGCTTCGCATTCGCTGCTTGAGTCCTGATTTGGCACAGCGCGTCAAACAGCGCGTCAATTCGCTGCTCCGCAGCAACCGCGTCGCTTTGGGCGTAAAGCGGACAACGAGTTCGATACGTCATGCCACCGAGTTTATGAGTAACGGCCTAGCGTCGACGGCGCGGAAAAGCGGTTCTGGGCAAGATCCTGGGCAGCGGTGCAGAGCCTCAGGCAGCTGGATGCCGGCAGAGATAGAGATAGCACCACGGACGACGGGCCTCCGAGGCTGAGGAGACCCGCCGCCGTCGATGTTGACCAATCACCCCTTTTGAGGGCGAAGGCCGGCTAGAGTTCGAGCCCTAGCGCATCGGCATCTTTAGTCGCCGTTATTGCCAGCGCCGACCCTTACGATCTTTGCATCTGAAACTCCGTTCAGGGTCTGGTCTGCTGATCCCGTTGTATAAAACGTCCTGGCAGACACTGCAATCGCAGCGCAGGGGGTCCCGATAGTCGACCCGATGAGGGCGTTCCCCTCCTCGCCCGTCAATTGCGGAGAGCACGTTGCATTGCAGATCGCGAGCCCGTCGTTGATAGATCGTGAGCAGTGCTCACCAGTCTGTCCCGGCCCAAGGGTCAAGCTGGTCGTGCAGGCAACACCTCCAAACCCAACCTTCCAGTCCACCGAGGTCCCGCACGTCGTGGACGAGCCGTTCGTGATACTAACTACAGTAGCGGACCGTGGCGACGGTGCGGTCCGCGATGCCATGTAAGTGGCAACGTAGCGTCGGACTTGCCCAGCCGCGATTTGCGGTGATATCAGCCGTGTTTCCGGCCCACTCCCGTCATCGTGAGCGCCCTGCGCGAAGGCAGTGGAATAGGTTCCGGCAAACCCTCCCGAAACCAGCAACGCCACCAGAACGAGCTTGTGCAGCTTCATCTCGTGAACTCCCTCTTCCGACTCTTCTCAATGGACGGTCGATCCGCCCACAGTCGGGATACACCAGTTTTGATCATCGGAATGTGACGTAGGTCACATTGGAAATCGATTCAGGAAATAACGCATTGCCATTTGTTAACTGCGTGTCCTTTAGTGGGGAGATCGCGCGGGCTGTTGGCGATCTGACCTACACGCCGCGATGGGCTATCGGTAAACGAAGGCGCCGCGCTCGCGCGACCGCTTCGCAAAGGCGGCAGCGCCGGCGGCCCAGCCACACTTTAAGGTGGTCCTAACGGACCCCAGAGTTGATCGGTAATGCCGTGACGTTTAGTCAGGCCAGCAACCCCTGTGATAGACAGGGAGATTATCAACGCCTTCATGCAAGGGTTACGTTCGGCAAACGGCTTATTGGGTTAGTGGTATGAAAGGTGATCCGGTGATAGGGTGAGACACGAGGTGCGGATCTGGATGTCGTCGGTTCAAATCCGGTCACTCGCCCCAGTCCACGGTCGGCGACATCCATCGCTAGCGAAGTCTGAAGGGTTGTCTTAATCAACCCGTGGAGTAGATTTCCGGCGGATAGCTTTCTGTGAGAACGGAGCGAGGTTGATGAAAGCGGCGATATTTGTGGGTCTCGGGGTTGGCCTTGCCGCTGCAGGCGGGCTGGCTGCCGAGATGCCGGACGCAAAGCGAGGCATCGAGGCGGCTGCTGGAGCGCCGACACCTCTTGCTCCGGCCCCGGCTCCGACGCGGGCGGCGGCTCGTTTCGTTACGCCCATCCATTCATCGGGGCCAGTGCGGCGGCCCAACCTGACCTGGTCCTCGGCGCCGCTTCTCAATCCCTATCACCCGCATTGGGTAGTCCAAGTATTCGGGCACTGACTCCTGGCAAATAATCGGTCGGGCATGGGGGACGGTCTCGTCCAATCTCGCTCGTTGGTTTCCGCAGGTTCCGGATGATCGAGACGCGTAGAATTAAGACCGCGCCCGGTTTGGTGTTCGACGTCTCGGTTGCGGGCGACGCCAATGCGCCGCTCGTGCTGATGCTGCACGGCTTCTGCGTCTCACGATACTTTTGGCACAATCAGATGCCGGCATTGGCGGCGGCGGGCTATCATGCGGTGGCGCCCAACCAGCGCGGCTATTCGGTCGACGCGCGGCCCGATCCGGAAGACTTTGACAGCTATCGCGTCGACCGGCTGACCGGCGATGTCCTCGACATCGCCGACGCCACCGGCCATGGTGAGGGGCGCTTTCACCTGGTCGGCCATGATTGGGGCGGCAGCCTCGCCTGGCTGATCGCGGATCGTCATCCGGAGCGTCTCGCCTCGCTGACGATGCTGTCGCGCCCGCACCCCGCGTCTTTCGCCCGGGCGCTCAGGATGCCGGATGGCGAGCAGGCGCATCGCTCGCGGCACCACCGGGAATTTCTCGATGCGGCCGCGGGGCCGCGGCTGCTCGCCGATGACGCGGCCTGGGTGCGAACAAGGCTGGCGAGAAATGGGGTTCCGGAAACGGCGATCGCAGCGCATTTATCGGTGATCGGCAACCCGCCGGCAATGGAGGCGGCGCTTGCTTGGTACCGGGCAGGCGGCGAGCGCCAGCCAATCGGCCCGACGAGGGTGCCGACCTTGTTCATCTGGGGCGACGCGGACGACACCGTCGGCCGGTCAGCCGCCGAGGGCACCGGCGAATTCATCGCCGCCGACTATCAATTCGCCGCTCTTCCCGGCGTCGGTCACTATGCCGCCGACCAGGTCCCGGAACGCGTCACCGCGCTGCTATTGCAGCATCTCGCCCGTCATCCGGCCTAGCAAAGCTCGCATCGCCGGCTTGACGCCCGAGCAGGCGTGCGCTTCACCAGGAATCCTCTGACCCGGGCTCGCGCCGAGGTCAGGGCCGCGCATCTTATCCACTCGGCAATGAACCGGCAGCTCGGCAGCAGTTTCGATAGTGCCCCGGAAATCCGACGGGGATGCGCCTCGCCGCTGCCGGCCCATACGCTACATAGCCTTGTCCGTAAACACCTGCCAAGTGCCGTCCGGCGGCCGCTGACCTACGCCCGGCTTGGAGTAATCGCAGATGCCCTGCGGGAAGATCCCCTTGAGCTGATCGGCCTCAGCGGCCGTGAACCGTACCTTATACAGGCTGAGGTCGATGGGCCTGAGCTCACACTTTAGGACGTCGTTCGCCAATGGCTCGCCGGCAACCATCCGGGGAGTCGAAAAGGCGGGATAGAGCTGGTTGCATGTGGTGTCCAGCTGGTAGACCTGCAATTCGGCGATTTTCACCGTGCCCTTGTTGGTGAAGCATGCATCGACCAGATCGCTTGGCTTGGCCCGATCGATCTTCACCGCGATCGGAGCGAAGGTTTTGTCAGCCAGGAACTTGGTGAGCCATTCATCCATTTGGGTGAGGGCATGACTCAAAACTGGACTGGTATCGCTGAAAAGGCCGTTCCCGGTCGTGGTGCTCCCGTCCTCGACGAGCATGACCTGGTTATTGAAGTTCCCATTCGCCGCCAAAAGCCGCTGACGCATCGAAAATGAATGGAAGCGCGAGTGGGTCTCGTTGGTGTTCTCCGGCTGGTCTGCATAGCCCCGGTAGTCAATGATCGGAGTGCGCTTCATCCCCAATCCGCCATAGGTGATACGCCCGCTGTCATATGCGGCCTCGATGGCGGCGATATCCCCCACTGTGCGGCTGGTAACATAATTGCCGTCATTATCGTAGCCGCCGATCTTCTGGTTCAGCTCCAGGAATTGCTGCTTGGTAATGGCCCCTAGGCTGAGAGCCTCCAACCCGTACTGGACGCCGACATTGTCGATCGGGCGACGGGCGAACCCGGTGGCCGAATCACGCCCAAAAACATTTACCAGATGATCATAGAGGTCGCAGCGTACACCGGTCGGATTGGTCTTCGCGTCATATTGAACGCTCTTGGGAATGATGGCGTTACACGTACCCCCTTGCGCCTTGGTACGAACCGCGTTCCCTGGGCCGATCGTCGACAGGGTGGTTACTGTCGGATAGCCGGTGGCGGCCTCTATCTGCGCGTCGCTCCAACTCACAGTCGCGTTCGTGTTGAGGTAATGCAGGAACAGGTCGGCATCGGTGATGTTGTTCACCATTGCCGCAACGACTTCCGGAAACGAGCATCCGACAAGAATACCATTCAGGAGGCGGGGATATTCGTCACTGATCGGTTGCGCCGCTTCCGAGCCGCCTGAGCAGCCATAGCCAATCGTGAAGGCAACCGGCCCGAAATTCTCGATGAAGCGCTCTCTGACCATCATTATCGTCTCGGCAGCCAGCAGATCCTGGCAGTTGTTGCCAAAGACGTTGAGGGTCGACGCGGCCAGACCGTAACCCTGGCGGAGCATGAGGTCTTCCAGGATTCCACCATTCCCAAGGCTTGCACCTTGGATATACCACCCGCCGACACAGCCGCCGCCCAACGTATAGACAAGGCGGTGATTCCATGCCGCCGGAGGTTTAAACGGCGTTGGCGTCGCCTCGGTGGTCGGGTCGTGCAATACTGCCGTTTCATAAATGGCGCGGTTGATCGTCCCGGTCTCGACGCGCACGATGTAGGGCACAGACTTGCCTTCGCTTGTCGTGGTCTGGGCCAAGTCTGCCGGGTAACTCGTCAGGTTTGCCAGAGGCTGGAAGGTCCCGGCCGTCGTGCGGTAGACGTAATCGACTCTGGTCGCAGTCGAACAGTCTGCGTCGAGTGCCGGCCCCAATGTATTGGTGGAAGCCGGCAGGGCAAAAAGCTGCGTCATGCAGTAAAACGGTTCCTCGTGCGGGCCTGACAGGATCGGCCCGGTGATCGGGTAATTCGTAAGCGTCGCTTCAGCGGATCGATAGGCCTGATTGTTCGGACCTACCGCTTTCGCCACGATACTATTCTCTCCAACCGCCAAGCCGTCGACGAGACCAAGGAGAGAATGCCGACCTATTTCGGGACGGAAGACACCGGTGACATTTTGACCATTCAACAGAACGACCAGATCGTTAATGGCCACGCCACGCGGCGCGTTGATGCGCACCAGGACATTACCGCCACTCACGGTGTCGGGCCTGGTTGAAATAGTGACAATGTCGAGATCGTCGGCCGACTTGGCCAGCACCGCAGCCGTTCCTCCGGTAAGGAGACCGGCAACCCAGACAACGGCGATGCACCGCAGAAACCCTGATGCGCCTGACATGGGATTTTGCATAGTTTCCTCCCCCTTGCACGCCACGCAAACGCTATTCGCGGGCGATGCGCGTTCTACTTGAACGCGATTAACCCTACTAAGGGGCGCATGTTCGCCCACGTCAATGGTTTAGGATCGGCCTTTAAGCATGCCTCCATTGTGATCGCAGCATGCTTCCGAATTGGCCGTTTTTCAGAGGTTCGAGGCGGATGGGAGTGAGGCCGCTGATGGACTCAACCAGCTGGCGTGCCATGGGCTACGGGGCCTACTTTGCCGGATAGTTTGCGCGAACGTTATTCCGTCTGAACAACTTTTCCTAAATATCCAGCAACTTATAATGTCACGTTCAGCGGAATCCGCGCCGTGGCAATGTGCGGGTTCATCCCGTCGAACACCGTTCGCTTTGGCGCTCCGGGTCGAGCTGCGGGGACGCAACATCAGGAAGCGAGGGATGTGCTTCGGTAATCTTCTGCCGGATCCCCGGCCAAAATTGGCCGGGGATCCCGTCTTATGTGTCTGCTGAAGCGATCACCTTCACAGGGAGCGGGAGCGGTGCCCGCGCCGATGTTCAACTCGTTGACGGGCTACGCACCCTTGCGACTGAGCGCTGCTACGCGCGGTGCGCCGTGTGCTTCGTGAGGAACTCGTTGACGCGGGCTTTTGCTTGATCCAGCGCCGCGCCGGTTTTCCACTCCGGGATGAATTCGCAGTTCGGGATGAGCTTCGCGAGCTCCTCGGAGATCGGGTAGGGGTGCGCCTCGTCATTGCCGGCGAGCACGAGGCACGGCGTCTGGACCTTCGAGACGAAAGCGCGGTCGACGCAATAGACAAAGCCGGACGCGTAGAGGTTCTGGCAGAAGGCGTCGAGCACTTGCGGGGTGGCCTCCGGGTGGTCTTTTAGGGTTTCCGCCCACGCATTGAACCGGGCAGGGCGGCCGGGCGCCATCGGGCCGACGCGGCCGATCGGCTGCGCCAGCACCGCGCTCTGCACGCGCTCGGGCTGCTGCTTGATCAGGTTCAGGATGAACGACCCGCCGATGCACTGTCCGTAGAGATGGCAGCGATCGATGCGCAGATGATCGAGGAGGGCGATATGATCAGCGGTGTAGCTGTCCCACCCGTCCTGCGCGGTGATCGGGGCGCGGGACTGGCCGCCGGCGTTGCGCTGATCCATCGCGATGACGCGGAACTTGTCGGCGAATTCGGTGGTCGGGTTGATCGGCGCTGAAGACTGGCTCCACACGTCGATTACCGATTGCAGGCCGGCGGGCGCGAAAGTGAGTATCGGGAAGCCCTGGCCGAACTCTTCGTAATAGATATGGGCGCCATGATGTTCAAAGCTCGGCATGTCGGTGTCCTTTCGTGATGAAAAGCCTTGCGCGCTGGAAAGAAGGCGTTGTCTGGAAGCGTAAGGAACGGCCGAACCTCATCGCGTGCATCGACCGACGGCACAGTAGGCGATTGCGCGCGCGAACAAAAGGGCGGACCCTTCTCGTTACCATCTAGTCTGCGATGTCATCTCGACGCTCCGGTAGCGCGGATGCTCGGGCCCGATCGGCAGAGTCACGACAGTCTCGGTCGCGGCCGAATGGTAGAGCGCCGTGACCAGCTCCAATGATTGGCGGGCATCGGCGAGGGCCACCGGCAATGCGGCCCCGGTCATCAATGCGCTGTGGTAGGCGCTCAGCAGGCCCTCGAACCCGGATGGCACCGACCGGTAATCCGACAACGCCTCCGCAATGCGATCGGCGGCCTCTGGTGAGGCCGGAATGATCTGCCATGGCTCATCGCCCGCGGCGTATGGCTTCTCACAGCTCTCGAAGGTCACCTGCTCGAAGCACAAGCGCAGCCGGCTGATCTCCTTGTGTGAACCGAGCGTTGCGGCAAGCGAGGCGAGCGCGCCACTCTGCAAAACGAGACTCGCCACAGCGCAATCCTCGACCTCGACGGGGTTTACCCGCGTCGTCACGCGCGCAAAGACCGACGCGACCGGGCCCATCAGATA
>JBJMQW010000229.1:0-15022 GCA_045802495.1 Allostellaceae bacterium
AGGTCCGGCGCTCTATCGCGAGCTGAGGAACGCAAACGAACCAACGGGAGTCGACTGCGAAGAAATAAGCTGCCGTGTGTATCTTTACAAGCTGACTTATGAGGTCGGGCGTCCTGCTTTGGAGGCGTCCGCCTCCTACCGGCAGTAAGAGCGGACCACGGCCGCTGCCTCGCCTTCTACGATCCCGACGGGCTTTGGTCTCAGTCCCGCTTTAGATACTTATCGGCCCGAGAACACCCCTTTTTGTCTCCGTGACCCGCTTCCTCTTCCCGAAACGGGAACCATTCTTCCCCGAATGGGTGACCCAGGGTTCGAATCCTGCTTCCTCCAGCGGACAGTCCGTGTCTCGCACAGACCCAGCCGTTGCCGGTCGAGAACCGCGGGAGCCGGGCGGGTATGCGCGGCTGGGTTGGCGGCGCGGTCGGCAGAGACGCGCAGGTACTCGTCGAGATCGCCCGAATCGGCGCTGATATCTCTGTCGGGCCATATTCCAGTACCGCAGTGCCGGCGATGTGGTCTGATCGCGGTGCCTTGTCGCGCAACCCAGCTGCTTGGGCTCAACCGCTTAAGGCAACGCCGAGGAGGGTCCATTGCTCATGCAGACCTGCGGCGGACGCAAGTGCGCAAGCAGCTTGTCTGCGCTCAGATCGCGTGGCTGGCGCTGTCGAGGATGGCCTGCGTGATGTCCGGGCGAGATCGCTGAGGCGAACGCTGATGGGCTCAGACAAATCCGAGCGCGATTCGCTGTTCGTGCCAGCCAAGGGGCAGACGTGAGTGGGCCAGCAGCTTGTCTGCGGTCAGATCGCGCGGCTGGCGTCCATCGAGGATCGCTCGGATGATGTCGGGAGCGAGATAGCTGAGTCGGAGGACCCGCGTGAAATAGGACGGGCTCACGCCCTCCCGCTCGGCGAGTTGCGCAAACGGCACGCTGTAGCTGCGGACAAGTACTGTGTTGAACCGGCGCGCCTTGATCAGCAGCTTGAGCAACCGAGCATCGGGTTTCGCTGTCGCAAACGGGTCAGTGCCGTCTATCCTCATCTTAATCTCCCGCCCGAAGCGGCGCAGTGTAACCCGCACAGATAGGATCTGCATTTCCCCATCCGTCGCGCTCGATCCAGCTGCAAGATCGAGAAGAGCAGCAAGCCGTGTCGGGCGCAAATGGATGTCGATCTGATTAGCCCCGACGTCGATGCGGTGGATGAGGGCGGTAAGAAAGGCACGCCGGCGTGGTTCGGGCAACTCGGCCCAGCTCTTCCCGACCTCGGCAGCACGCGCGATCAGCCGGCGTTGCGTCGACGGATCGGGAAGCCGGGTCGCTTGGTAGACGCTGCCGGGATCCAGAAGCCATTGGCGCACGCGGCTGACCACGAGTTGCTCGATTTCCGCGGCTGGGATGCGCAGCCCGGCGGACTGCTCGGTTTGATCCTTGGTGATCAGCGGGCGGGAAACATAATAGCGGTAGCGCGTCCCCTTCTTGACAGCGTGGGTCGGCGTCATCCGATTATCGTCGCCGTCAAACAACATGCCGGCGAGCAGGGTCGGCTGGCGAGTGCGTGTGCCGGAATTGCGCTCGCCGGCGTTGCTCGCAAGCTGCGCCTGAACCGCATCCCACAGCGGCGGATCGATGATCGGCGGGTGTTCCCCGAGATGGGATTGGCCCTTGTGAACAATCTCGCCGCGATAGAGGCGGTTCTGCAGCATCAGGTAGAGCGCACCGCGCGAAAAGGGCTTGCCGCCCTTGAGGCGCCCCGATGCGCTCACCCACGACTTGCTCCTGAGCCCTCCTGCTTCGAGTTCCTCCTTTAACAACCGGACCGAGCCGAGTTCGGCATAGCGGCAGAAGATCGTGCGCACGATTTCCGCCTCGCCGTCGACGATGGCAAGCCTGCGGTCGCGCACCCGATAGCCGAGCGGCGGTACCCCGCCCATCCACATCCCCTTCTTCTTTGAGGCGGCGATCTTGTCGCGGATGCGCTCGCCGATGACCTCGCGCTCGAACTGCGCAAAGGACAACAGAATGTTCAGGGTCAGGCGCCCCATCGACGTCGTCGTGTTGAATTGCTGCGTGACCGAAACGAAGGAGGCGCTCCTCTTATCGAGGATCTCGACGATCTTGGCGAAATCGGTGAGCGAGCGGGTCAGCCGGTCGATCTTGTAGACGACAATGGTATCGACCCGACCCGACGCAATGTCGGCGAGTAGTCGCTGCAGAGCCGGTCGATCCATCGTCGCGCCGGAAAACCCGCCGTCATCATAAGTCTTGGCCAGGCAAGTCCATCCCTCGTGCCGTTGGCTGGTGATAAAAGCCTCACAGGCCTCGCGCTGAGCCTGCAGTGAATTGAATTCCTGCTCCAGCCCTTCCTCGGAGGATTTACGGGTGTAGATCGCGCAGCGGATGGCTCCCTTCAGCCTCGTCGTGTTGGTCGCCGGCCGTGTCACTGACTGGTCTCCGCGGGGTGCGAGGTGCACCCTCGCTTGGTCAGGCCAAAAAACCGCGGGCCCGACCAATGCGCCCCGGTAATCCGCTCGGCAATGACGGTCAGCGAGCGATAGCGCTGGCCCTCGTGCTCGAATCGTCTTTATGGACGAGGACCGTGTGCGCGTGTCCGCGCCACTGGCGCACCAGGGTCGTGCCGGCCTTTAGAACGATACCGGGATGAACGGCCAAATCGCCTTTCGCTGACACGGCGGCGAGGCTCTGCAGGTGGCGCCGCAGCGCGGCATTCGCGCCATTTTGAGCGCGTTCTTGCAGTTCATAGGCAAGAACCCGGATCAGCAGATCGCGGCTGAGGCCCACCGGCGGCGCCGTGCGATGAAATTCGCGCCAAGCAACCCGCAGCTCCTGTGTCGATCGGTCGAGCAAGCCGGCAATTTCGGCTTCGACATCGCGCACGCCCGGCGTTTGTGCTCGGTTGTTCCGGGCGTCGCCTCGACGCGAAACGGCCGACGGCCCGCCAGGGTGCTGGCGAGCCGACGCATCGTGGATAGCGGGGTTCATACGCTCGCCGGCTCGGCGATGCGGTAGACCCGGCCCCGCTCCTCTTGGGCCGACGCAAGCGTCAGCCCAAGCTTCTTCTTCAGGGTTCCCGAGAAGACGCCACGCACCATGTGGCGCTGCCACCCGGTGGCGCGCGCCACCTCTTCGACCGTCGCGCCCTCGGGTCGACGCAGCATCGCTATCACCGCGTCCTGCTTCGATGGGCGCCTGGCGTCGGATGGCGGCTCCGGATCCGGCAAGGCCTCGATTGCCGACCACAGCTGATCAATCAGCGCCTCGCGGTCGCCGACCTTCCGCCGTTTCTCGACACCGGGCAGAGCATTCCACAGCGCCAGCAGCCGCTTGCCGCTGAGTGGGGCGGCGTGCAATTCCTCGCTCGAAGCAACGGCAATCTCACCGTCATTCACTGTGGCTGGCGCTTCGTGCCAGAGCGCGACTCCGTCATTGCCGATGATGTACGTACGCATGAGTGGGTCTCCTGATTGACCCGGCGGGTGCCGCCGGTGACCCCACTCACGCTCTCTTCGCCGACCAAAGCCACTCCATTCCGGATAATCTTCTGGCGTTGTTGGGCCACAGCCGAGCATGGAATTGCTCGGCCGAAAGCCGCGTGGGATGCGGCGGCTATTGTTCAGCTAACAGCCGCATTCCAGTGCTAAGCGGACGCGGACTAAGGCGTTCGATCCTTCTGAAGATGACGCAAAGCCGAAGCTCCGAGTCATCACGGCTGCAGCTCCTGTCTGATTAATCGTTGGGTCCTGGACTGTCATAGGTTTCCGCGTCAAGCGCAATGCAGTAGAGGCACCAATGCGTGCGGTGACTGCAGCGTCGAAGAACATCAAAGCGACGCCGTTGCTCTAACTGTGAATGGGTCCGCGGGCGATAACAGCGAAGGGCTTTACGCTGTACTTGGTGAAAGCGGTGATCAGCGGCCGGGCCGACGAAGTCATCGACCTAGCCCGCGCCAATCTGTGGGGTTAGCGGGCAGCTTCGGGTGCGGATCATCGATGGACCAGCGTACCAGCGTTTTTACCCGCTTTTGCCCGAGTGTGATAATTGTTCGGTAAAGGTGGTATCGCTCTCCCACTACGTTTAAATCGGGGGCTGGATTTGCACTTTGTGATATACTCCACGCACGAGAGCTCGAAGCCGGGGTCTCAGCACCATAAAGGCCCGATGCGAGAACATCAGCCTACCCCAGGTGACCTTATATATAGATGCCCCCATCGGCAGCATGACGCTCTAGCCTATCCGACCGGCTCGACGAACGCGAACAGGCTGGGCTCGGCGTAGCGTCCGGCGGCAGTACGCTCCGATACAGGACGAGTATCCCTTCTTCAGAACCGGCTGCTCAAGTTTTGCCGCCGCCGCCAGCTGCTCGCGGCGGCGCTGCAGAAGCCCGCGCCAAAGAAACCGTTTGCCATCGATGTCGATGAATTGCAGTGCGGGCGTAAGTCTCCTCCTCCCATTAGCGGGTGCCGGCGCAGGGCTGCGCGGCCCCCTTGCCCGACGGCGAGACCGGCGGTAGTAAGGGCAAGGGCGGCGTCCCGGGAGGGGGATCACCCGTCCTGCACAAGCCGAAGGCGCGGAAGCTCGGGGATACCCGGGCCGGCGAGCGGGCTTGGGCCTGCGATCCCTTGCGCGCGCGAGGGGCGGAGCTCCTTAGCCTTATGGGTGGGTGAACGCATGTCGCCATCGGCGTCCATACGCCTCGAACTGTCGATCTGGTCGAACGACGCTAAGGCCGGTCGGCTAACGCCCGCGGCCATGAAACAGGAACGCAGTCACATAACCGAGGGCGAAGGCCGCGACGGCCGTCACGGCCTGCTGTCCTCCGACCGTCATGCTATCGCTGACCGTACTGCTTCGCCGGGGTCCGGCCTGCGTCGCACCTTGCTGAACAATGCGCCGCGACCGCTCCCGCGCCTCGTCCGGCGTGGCATCCGCGTACGCATCGCCGCCCCTCTCGCCAACCGATTCCGCGGTCCTGTCCGCAACGTTTGTCCGAGGTCCGGCCGATGTCGGGACCGGCCGAGGCCCTTCCTTGCCGGCGTCCGGGCGCCGACTCTCTAGCGCTTCCCCAACGGCCTCTTCGGCGATTCTGTCGGGATCCGGTTTCATGTCCGCCATAGTCATCTCCCTCAGGCGCGCACTCATCCCTGTGAACGGGAAACAGGCCTTCGGCCACCCGAATTCCCGAAACGGGACGCGGCCATGGCCATGTCCTCTGGCCTAACGAATAAGCGCGAGCGTTTGCTCGTCGGGCTGCCCATCGCACCAGCGGTCGAGCGCATGGCAAAACACATCATCCGGATCGTCTGCCGCCAGCGAGAACAGCGTCATGCAGGACCGGAATTTGAGATCGTCGGGCGACCCGAAAATCGCATGCAGGGACGGACTTTTGGTTTCCAGCACGATCCTGGTGCATTGATCGAGCCTTGGCCCGAGCACAGGTTGGGCCAGATAGGCGCGCGCCTCCTCTAGGGAGCCGATGCCGTAAAACCGGGCCGTCGAGGATCGGCCGAGACCCGCCAACTGCGGGAAGATGAACCACATCCAGTGGGTCCGTTTCCGGCCCGCGCGCAATTCGGCGAGGACGGTCTCGAAGACCGGGGCCTGCGCCGTGATGAAGCGTTCCAGGTTGAAGGGATCGGCCTCAGTCATCTAAAGCTCTCTTTCCCGCGGACCGTGCCCGGCCCCGCGGCGTTTTGCGCGGTTCGGCAAGTTCGATCCAGGCCGGCGCATGATCGCTCGCGTGCTCGCGGCCGCGCTCCTCACGATCGACGCCGGCTGCGATGAGGCGCTGCGCCAAGGGTGGGCTCAATTAGCAGATGGTCGATGCGGAGACCGGCGTCGCGCGCAAAGGCGTTCCGGAAATACTTCCAAAAGGTGTAGATCCGCTCGCGCGGGTGCAGAGCCCGCAGGGCATCGGTCCACCCCTGCTCGACCAGATGGCGATAAGCTTCCCGGACCTCGGGGCGGAACAGCGCGTCATCGACCCAGCGTTCCGGCGCGTAGACGTCGAGATCGGTCGGCATGACGTTGTAATCGCCCGCGAGTACGACCGGCTCGGCGGTCGCGAGCAGGCTTGCGGCATGTTCCGCCAGCCGGTCGAACCAGCGCAGCTTGTAATCAAATTTCGGTCCCGGCGCGGGATTGCCGTTCGGCAGGTAAAGGCAACCGACGATCATGCCGTCGACCGCCGCTTCAATGTAGCGGCGATGCGTGTCGTCCGGATCGCCTGGCAAGCCGCGACGTGTTTCCATCGGCTGGGCGCCCCGCGCCAGGATCGCGACGCCATTCCAGCTTTTTTGCCCGTGCCAAACCGCGCCATAACCGGCGGCGCGGATGGCTCCCTCCGGAAACTTCTCGTCCGGCGATTTTAGCTCCTGAAGACAGACGACCTCCGGCGCGGCCTCTTTGAGCCACGCGAGCAGAACGGGTAATCGCCCGTTAATACCGTTGATGTTGTAGGTCGCGATCCGCATCGCCGTCTCACAATAGATTTCGCCAATTCACCGGAACCGTCGAATTGACCCTTTGTTGACCAAGGTAGAGAGCAAGTCCCCCATTGTTAGCGTATCCCCAACATCACGCGGCTCTCGAACATCAAAGCGCCATGCGATTCCCCCTCGCATGGCGCTTCTACTTCGCGAGTTAGGTTCCCCGTCGGGCCCCAGGTCATGAGCGACCTTGCTTGGCGCTGGCTTGCCGGATCGACCGGTAAGGGCGAATGTTGACTCCGCAGTCACCAAGGCGCGGAGGCTTGTATGCCGCGGGCGAGCTGGAGAGGCTTTTTACGCCTCTCCCTGGTTTCATGTCCGATCTACCTCTCGCCGGCAAGCACGCGGACGAAGTCAATCCGCCTGAATCAGGTCTGGCAGCCCAGGACGCGTCCAAGCCCGGTCGAGGTCGAGAACGATGAAGAGGATGAGCAGGCCTATCGTCCAGCCGTCCGATCGTTCAGTGAGGATATTCAGCGCGATACGCTGGTGGAACCGCCCTCCCCTACGCGTGTCGCCCTTCATCCGCACGACCCGCATACCGGTGAGGAGATCGAGCGCGAGGAGGTTGTCAAGGGCTACGAGTACGAGCGCGGCCGGTTCGTGACCTTCACCGCTGAAGAGCTCAAGGCGCTCGATGTCGAAAGCTCGAAGATCATCGATCTCGAAAGCTTCGTGCCGCGCGCCGAGGTCGACCCAGTTTATTTCAACACCCCGTATTATGTTTATCCGGACGGCCCTATCGCGGTTGAAACCTTCCGCGTCATCGGGGCGGCAATGGCCGATGCCGGGGAAGTCGGCCTTGCCCGCGTTACCCTCAGCCGGCGCGAGCGTCCGGTCATGATCGAACCGCGCGGCGCGGGCATGGTGCTGATCACCTTGCGGGCGTCGGAGGAGGTCAGAGCGGCCGCGTTCGAAAAGGGTGACACCGATACCGTCGACGCCGAGATGGTGGCTGTCGCTGAAACGATCATCAAGCGCCGCAGCGGCCACTTCGATCCGACCGCCTTCAAGGATAGATATCAGGAGGCTCTGCGCGACCTGATCGAGGCGAAACTTAAAGGATCGTCAGTTGCGCCGAAAGAGATCGCCCCGCCCGCGCCGGTGCATGATTTGATGGCGGCGCTCAAGCGTAGCCTGGCACAGGAAACCGGCACTGGGGCGAAGCCCAAGCGCAAACCTGCCGCCGATCGCCGGCAAACCAACCTACTGCTACCCGTATCTGGAAAGAAGAAGGAGATAAGGGCGCCTGCGAACGAGACTGCCTTGCCGCGGCGGCGCCGGAAAGCGTGATCGAGGGGTCGCCGGGCACTCGCGGCTGATTGCGCGCGACTGACGGTAGCATGGCGATCGCGCCCCGCGATAAGCTCATCGGCATGACGGCTGCTAGGCGTCGATGACCGGCTATCCGCGGGGCCAAGGCCATAGCGTGGTTAAAGGCGTCGTGCGCTTCGGGAAAGCGTCCAAGCGACGCCAAGGCGCGGCTCATTGGGTCCAGCCTCTGGGATCATCCGGCGCCGTCTGCAGATGCGCCTTGATCTCGTCGACAGCTGCGCTGAGTTCGGCCGCGCTATGTGGGCTGGCGGCTCCTGGGCCCACATTCCGGTTGATCGCGGCTGGCGTGCTGACGGTATAATAGAGGGCGATCGTGGCCGCCGGCAGCAGCCCGGCGATCGCGATTGCGATGCCGAACCGCCAGCAGATTTCCGCTGTGCGGCGCGTCGGTGCGTCCGAAGTGGCCGGTTCCCGATTAGCTGCGGCCAGCAGGCCCCGCGTGATTTCGATTCGGAAAGTTCCGGCCTGATCCGGAGTCACCCGGCCTTCAGTGAGTTCCTCATCAATCGCGGCAAGCTGGCGGCGAAACAGTGTGGCGACAGGCTCTTCCTCTTCGGCGCCGGGTCGCGGCTGGCGGATTATCGGTTCCAGAATGGTCACCAACGCTGTCGCGGCCAGCAGCCCCGCGACAATTACGAACCAGATCATCCGGGATCGCCGAGCAGCAGCGCGGGCGCGCTCGGTGGGGGTCAAGTCGGCAAGCCATGGATCAAGACGTCGTCGCCGCCGCAGCAAGATCGCGCCCGCCCCCAGCACCAGAGCCGGCGGCCCCAGCCACAAAAGCCAAGTCACCGGCTCGAAGGGTGGATCGAGCAGGACAAAGATGCCGTAGCGGGCGACGATGTAATTCCTCACCTGCTGATCGGTGTCGCCGGAAACCAGCCGTCTGCGTACCAACAGGCGCAGATCATGAGCGAGCGAGGCGTTCGACTCGTCAATCGACTCATTCTGGCAGACGAGACAACGAAGTTCTCGGCTGATCGCCCGGGCGCGCGCCTCGAGTGCAGGATCGGCCAATCGCTCGGACGGCTCGACCGCCCAGGCGGGCACACCTGCGATTAGCAACGCCACCGCAAGGAGGGTTCGGCGGATCATCCAGGGCCAGCCCGACGCCGGGCGATCCCCGGCATGGCGTTGGCCGGCAGGGCGCGCACGCGTGGGCGCCGGTCGCTCAGCGAGACCATCCCGCCCAGCGCCGCCAGAACCGCGCCAAACCAGACCCAAGGGACGAGAGGATTGTAATAGGCGCGCAACACCCAACCGCTTTTGCCGTCGCCCTCCCCGAGTGCCAGATAAAGGTCGCCAAAGCCGTTGGTAGTAATCGAGGTGTTGCTCGTCCAGCTGCCGGCGATCGGATACCATCGACGCTCGGGATAGACGGTGAACGGCGCGTTACCGGGCCGATCGACCCTGATTTCGGCGCGCCGGACCTGATAATTCTCGACGTCGCGTTCGGTGACCCCGACAAAATGGAGGATGCGGCCGGCTATTTGCAGACTGTCGCCCGCGTGCATCGTCTCGATCCGCTCGCTCCGCCAGGCGGTCGAAACAGTAATGCCGGCGATCAGCACACCGACCCCGAAATGGGCAATCGCATAGCCACAGGTGCCGCGCGGCAGATGGCGCAGCCGGCGTAGCACTGTCGCCGGCGGCAATTTCGCGGCGCCCGCACGGTCGGCGAGATCGGCCAGTACGCCGAGCGTCGCCCAGACGGCAAGCCCCACCCCGCAGAGCGCGGCGAGAGAGACACCGCGGTTGAAATAAGACACGATCAGCGGCGCCAGGATCGCGCCGATCAGCGCCGGCATCAGGCGCAGCAGTGCTGCCCGGATATTGCCGCGCCGCCAGGCAAGCACCGGTCCGATCGTCATAGCGATCAGGCCGGGGACGACGATTGGAACAAAGGTCGCGTCAAAATATTGTGGTCCGACCGACAGTTTGACGCCGCTCCACACCTCGGCAAAGAGCGGATAGAAGGTGCCGAGAAACACCGTCGCCATGCCAGCGGCGAGCAGCAGATTGTTGATCACGAGCGCACCCTCGCGACTTACCGGTGCGAACGGGTTGCCGGAGGAGAGGTCGGGTATGCGCCGGGCATAGAGGATCAGGCCGCCGCCGATCACGATCCCGATGAGCAGAAGAATGAAGACACCGCGCGTCGGGTCGACTGCGAAGGAGTGGACCGAGGTCAGCACCCCCGAGCGGACAAGGAACGTGCCGATCAGGCTCATGCCAAAGGTCATGATCGCGAGCAGCAAGGTCCAACGCTGCATGGTCTCGCGCTTCTCGACGACTGCGGCCGAGTGCAATAGCGCGGTGCCCAGCAGCCACGGCATGAAGGAAGCGTTTTCGACCGGATCCCAGGCCCACCAGCCGCCCCAGCCGAGCACGTAATACGCCCACCAGCTGCCCATCGCGACGCCCGATCGTCAGTCCGCACCAGGCGGTCAGAGCCCAGGGGCGCACCCAGCGCGCCCAAACCGCGTCCACCCGCCCCTCGATCAACGCCGCGATCGCAAAGGAGTAAGTGATCGAAAATCCGACATAGCCGAAATAGAGAAATGGCGGATGGAAAGCGAGGCCGGGATCCTGAAGCAGCGGGTTCAAATCGCGGCCGTCGGCCGGCACCGGGAACAGGCGCGCAAACGGGTTCGACGTGACGATGATGAACAACAAAGTGCCGAAGCCGAGCAGCCCCTGAATCGCCAAGGTGCGGGCCCGCAGGCTGGCTGGCAGGCCTCGGCCGAAGAATGCGACGAGCCCGCCGAACAACGCCAGCATGAAGACCCACAGTAACATCGAGCCTTCGTGGCTGCCCCAAGCGCCGGTGACCTTGTACAGCATCGGCTTTGACAGGCTCGAATTCTCGAAGACGTTGAGCAGCGAGAAATCGGAAACGATATGGGCGTGGATGAAGATCGCGTAGGCGAATGCAACAAGGCCGAGCTGCAACCGTGCAGCTGACCGCGCCACGTCCATCAGTGCCCGGTTAGACGCTGCCGCGCCGATCAGCGGCACCGTCCCCTGCACGGCAGCCACCAAGAGCGCCAATACGAGCGCGAAATGGCCTATTTCTACGAGCAACTCAGCACACTCCGAACCGCTGTGGCGGGACCAAGATGGTCATTACTCGTCGGCCCCACGCTGCTTGCCGGCGTCGGCGATCTTCGCAATCAGCGGCAATACCTTTCGATTGACATCCCGCTCGCCAAGTGGGCCGACATGGCGGTAGCGGATATGTCCGCTGCCGTCGACGATATACGTCTCGGGCACGCCGTAGACCCCGAAATCGATCGCAGCAGTTCCAAGCTGATCGATGCCAATGCGACGATAGGGGTTGCCGAAATTATCGAGAAAATGCCTGGAATCGGCGGGCTTGTCTTTGTAGGCAATCCCGTCGAGGGTAATCCCGGGCTGACGGGCAAGCACCATCAACCCAGGCTGTTCTTCGCGGCACGGCGCGCACCATGACGCAAAGAAGTAGACCAGAGTTACCCCGCCGCCGAGGTCCTTACGCGCCAATCCTCGTGCTGGATCGATCAGCCCCGGCAGATTGAAATCAGGGGCCGGGCGGTCAATCAGCGCCGACGGCAGCAGGCTCGGGTCGTGGTTGAGCCCCATTGCAAAGGCGACGAGCAGCACTGCGAACAGTGCCACTGGCAGCAGAAAAATGAACCGGCGCACCGCGGTTCCGACCGTTTACTGGCCGCCGTCGGGAGCGGCGGCTTGCAAAGGAGCGGCGCCTTTCAAAGGACCGGCGGCTTCGGTCGCGGCACCCTCCTGCCAATGTCCGCTCTTCTTCAGCGCCTCGACCACTTCGCGCGGCATGTATCGCTCGTCATGCTTGGCAAGGATGGTCGAGGCATCAAAGACTCCGTCCGATTCCAGCTTTCCTTCGGCGACGACACCCTGCCCTTCGCGGAACAGATCGGGGAGGATCCCGTGATAGAGGACGGCGATGTCGGTCTTGTGATGCGAAAAGCGATGCGGCTGCCGGCGCCGCGTTGGACGCTGCGATCCTCCACCAGGCCCCCGATCCGCACCCTCCGGTCCGGCGAAACTGCCTGAGTCTTCAGATCGCTCGGGCTGAAAAAAAAGACGATGTTGGCGCTGAACGCTGTCAACACCAGCGCTGTGGCTCCAGCCAGCGCAGCCATGCCGAGGGCCACCAGGCCGAGCCGCTGCCGCTTGCGGGTCATCGCCGTGACCCGAGCTGCCGCTGCAGCTTGTCGAGGCTGCGCGCACTGGCGCGATAACGCCACCAGGAAAAGAGCGCGAACCCGCCGAGCACCGCTGTGGTCAATGCGTAAGCTGGCCACACATAAACGGCATAGCCGCCCATCGCGAAATAAGTGCCGATCGCGCTCATCATCGTTCGGTCACCGCAGCGCCGCTGGGCTCGCTGGGAAAGGACCTCCGGCCGCGGCCGCGCTGGGACGCGCGCGCATGCTGTTGAGGCGCAGTGCCCGCGACTTGCGTTCATTGAGTTCGGCGCCCATGCGCACGATAAGCAAGGTCACGAACAGCAGCATGAACCCCAGAGCCATGACCAACAGCGGCACCAGCATCGAGGCCACGATCGTCGGCTTACCTAGCCGCAGCACGCTCGCCGGCTGGTGCAACGTATTCCACCAGTCAACTGAAAATTTGATGATCGGCAAATTGACGACGCCGACCAAGGCCAAGACCGACCCCGCCCGCCCGCCACGCGCCGGATCGTCGAATTCGTTCACCAGCGCTATGTAGCCGAGATAGAGGAAGAACAGCACCAATACCGAAGTCAGACGCGCGTCCCACACCCACCAGGTGCCCCACATCGGCCGCCCCCACAACGAGCCAGTGGCCAGACAGAGAAAGGTGAACACGGCGCCGATCGGAGCGGCCGATCGAGCCGCGATTTCAGCCAGAGGATGGCGCCATACGAACGCGACGCCGCTTGCCGCTGCGACAAACAAATAAATATTGAGCGCCAACCACGCAGCTGGGACATGGATATACATAATGCGGACGGATTCACCCTGCTGATAATCGGGCGGCGCCGTGATCAAGGCCAGATACAGCCCGATTGCGATAACTGCGACGCTTCCCGAGGAGCACCAAGGAAGAATTACGACACTGATACGCATGAAGCGTGCGGGATTGGCAAACCGGGTGATCATTGACCTTGTTTCCCATCGGCGTAAATAGGACTGTCTATAGGCGGCCACCACAGCCGCAGTCTTGCTCAATCGAGAGCCGGATACGCTGCGGCGCTTGTCATCGACACGAGGACGCAGTGGCCAAGGTCAGGGAGTCGATCGCACAGATCTGCGTG
This sequence comes from Allostellaceae bacterium, assembly GCA_045802495.1. Taxonomy (GTDB): domain Bacteria; phylum Pseudomonadota; class Alphaproteobacteria; order ATCC43930; family CGMCC-115725; genus AP-15. The sequence continues at coordinate 13,151 of JBJMQW010000229.1, forward strand.
CAGCTCGGTTTGGAAGACACTGGCTTGGACTGCGCCTTGATAGCCTCGGCACCGCAACAAATTTATGGAGGGCGCCACCACGAGTGAAATACCGCTAGGTTATTGACCCGATAACCTTCCGACATTGCCTGTCATGCGAGCGGTTGCGGAACCTCTGCAAAGGCCAGTGTCCAGTAATCGTATTATGATGCACTGAAGAACGACAGAGCGTGGACGGGTTGGATTGATGAGGCAGCTGACGTTGGCGACGGTGAGTTTGAGCGCTACGCCCGGACAACACGGCGGGCGGCGTTTCTGGCGGAGATGGAGCGGATTGTGCCGCGGCCGGTATTGTGCGCCTTGATCCATCCCTCCGATCCCAAACTAGTGGACTGTAACGGCTCAATCGAGAGTGATGCGCCGCGTCGGATCGCGGTAACGCCACTTTATTGCTAAGTCCGCGTTCTTCCCGCCTGGGACCTGGGAACCGTCGAGGCGTACGCTGTCTATGCCAACGGCAATGCCATAAAACCGGCCGCCCGCGCGTTCATCGATTTCCTCGCCCACGACTTTCGCGACACTCCCCCTTGATCTGCTGTTCAGCCAGGGACCCGGCTCATCTCACGCAAAAGCGGCACGATCTCACAGGGATCAGGATGCTGCCGATAGTCGGCATTGATATCGGCATAGACGATGATGCCATCGCGCCCGATGACGTAGCGCGCCTGCATCGGCAAAATCCAGGTGGTTTCGGTGGCCAAGCCCGGGAGCTTCCCGAGCCGCTCTTCGGCGGCCGCCAGCTCCTGCGGCGACCAGCGGATCCGGTACGCCACCGCGACATCGCCTTGACGGTCGTCGAGGATCGGAAATTCCAGCCCATGTTCCCGCTGAAACTTGCCGTTGCTGTCGGGAACGGTCTGATGCGCGATGGCAACGAGCGATGCACCGCACGAACGGATGTCCGGCGCCGCATTGCCAAGGTCCTTTAGATCCTGGCGGCAGTAGGGGCACCAGATGCCGCGGTAGAAGGTGACAACCAGCGGCCCGTTCTCGAGCAACTCGGCCGAGGAAATCATCACATCGTCGGGATCGGGCAGCATGAACGTCGGAGCTGGATCGCCGGCCCCTAGCGGGCGCATTATCGGGGCTTCACCGGATGCTGGCGTCTCAGTCTGATCCATTGCTATCGGAACTCCCGTTTTCGTGCGCTCTTGCGTTTAAAGGCGACGTAGCGCTGCCATTGCCGCAGCCAGTTCGGGTGCCAACCGATAGTCGGTGTGGATGTCGACATAGGCGATCGTGCCGTCCCGCGCGACGACGTAACGTGCCTGCATCGGCTCGATCCAACTTGGCTCCGGAGAATCCCCGGTGCGGTCGGCGACGAACTGATCGTAGAGGGACTGCAGGTAAGCCTCAGTCCAGCCGATGCCGAAGGAGCGAGCGACGGCGGCGGTGGCATCGTTCAGGATCGGGAAATCGACCCTGTGTTGCTGCTGAAATCTGCGATTGCTGTTCGGCGCCGTTTCCCGCGCGATGGCCGCCAGCGATCCGCCGCGCGACTGCACCTCGAACGTGGCATTCATAAGCGCCATCAGATCGCTGCGGCAGTAAGGGCACCAGATCCCCCGGTAGAACGTGATGATCAAAGGGCCCGCTTCGAGCAGCACGGTCGACGAGATGGACACTCCGCTCGTGTTGGGTAAAGAAAAGACAGGAATTCCGTCACCCACCCTAAGCCGGGGCGCCAACGGCCTCGGCGGATTGCCGGTGTCACTCGCGGTCGCCATCGAGGTCTCCTTCACCGGGTCCCGAGACAGCTAATGCTGCTCGGCCATCGTCAACACCATTCGGAAGCGCGCCTCGGCGCGCATCATCCGTGCGTAAGCCTCTGGG
>JBJMQW010000006.1:0-8325 GCA_045802495.1 Allostellaceae bacterium
GATCTTCTCCCAGACTGTGGCAGTAACGTCAAAATCGGTCTCACGGCAGATGAGCTTTGCGTCGAACGCCTGTGGTCCGGGGCAGACCCAGTGTAACCGGAGCTTGACCGCCTGGTGCTCGGCGCAGGTGACACCTGGCGGGCACTGCACGCCTATTTCGATTTCAGTTCGGGGGGCCGTCCCGCCTTCAGGAAGCGTTACCGTCCCTTGGATGAATTTGGGGAAGACGATCACGCTTCCCGGCTCCTGGGAATCGCTCAGCCTCGGATCCCGGCCTGGCGGCTGCTGCTCTAAGGGCGGCTGCGGCGCTATTTGCTGTGCAAGTGCCGGTATCGCCAGCGCAAGGGCCGGCATTAGCAGAACCAAAGATCGGGCATAGTTTAACGTCCAATGCATGGCTTCCTCCTATTTGCGCCTCTAAGGGGCTATCCCTTGGGGCAAGCGCCATGCCAAGTTTTGCGCCGCGACTGAGTCGCGATAATTTCATCATTAACGAGGCAGTACAAGATCGGGGTCGAAATAACGCTTGGCCGAGTGCGAATTTTCGGACTTCCCCGAGTCCAGTTTTCCGGACCCCCCAGCACTAGGTCAGACGCCCAGGTCGAGCTTCCGCATCTTCTCGAACAACGTCGAGCGCGAAATACCGAGCAGTTTGACCGCCTCGTCTACCCGCCCCCCTGCGGAGGCGAGCACCGCGCGGATGTGTCGCCGCTCAGCCCGACGGCGGACCTCTTCAAGGGTTCCGAACGGGGTTTCGGCTTTGACAGGTTCCGTTTGGTCTTCAGGGAAGAGCGCTTCTACCCCGATCCACCCAATGTCCGAGAGGGCCACCCCGCGCTCGATTCTATTTCTTAGCTCCCGCGCATTACCGGGCCACGCATGCTTGAGCAGAGCGCGCTTGGCAGCGGGTGTGAGGCCGAGGATATCGCGGCCAAAAGCCTCCGAGAACTCCCGGATAAAGAGATGCGCAAGCGGTAAGATGTCGTCGCGTCTGTTCCGAAGTGGGGGAATGGCAACCGTGATCACATTGATCCGGTAATAGAGATCGCGGCGGAAACGGCCCTCAACGACGGCACGTTCCAGATTGGTATTCGTCGCGCAGATGATTCGTGCGCTCGTCTGGAGAACGGCCTCTCCCCCGACACGGGTGAATGCGCGCTCCTGCAGCAGGCGAAGCAGCTTTGCCTGCATTGGAATTGGTAGCTCACCTATCTCGTCGAAGAACAGAATGCCGTCACGCGCCCGCTCAATGAATCCATGATGACGCGCTTGGGCACCGGTGAAGGCACCTCTCTCATGGCCGAATATTTCGCTCTCGATGAGCTCGTTGGGGATAGCCGCGCAATTCACCGCGACGAACGGATCCTGGGCGCGTGACGAGATCCGATGAACGAAGTGCGCAGCCACCTCCTTGCCAACGCCGCTCTCACCAGTAAAGAGAAGGGAGCTGTTAATGTTGGCAACACGCCTCAGCAGCATCTCCACTTGGTGCATCGCGGCCGAAGCGCCGAGTGCGCCGGAGGAATTGGGCTGGAATGCGACGAGCCGACGGATCCGCTCGAGCAGATCGGGAAGCGAGTAAGGTTTGACAATGTAGTCGGCTGCACCGGCCTTCGTGAGACGCACCGCCTGTTCGACATCAGCGTAGGCGGTGATAAATAGGAAAGGCCTGCCGCCAAGCCGTGGCAGGACTTGCAGAAACACATCCTCGCCACTCATGTCGGGAAGACGGATGTCGCAGACAACAAGATCGGGCTGTACCGCGAGCAATCCTGCGACTGCGTCCTGTCCGGTGCGCCACCAAAGGGGTCGAAACCCTTCGAGTTCCAACCGATGTGTGAGAGTGCCGGCCTGCAGCGGATCGTCCTCGATCACACCGATCATTTCTCTCTCGCGCGGCGGCATCAAGTTTCTCCCGCGATATGAGTACCGGGATCTTGCCCACGAGGGGCCAGGCTGCGTTGCGCAGGGCCCGATCATTGTATTCGCACCTTTACGACAAGCCTCTTTCTCCGCCGTGCTGTCGTAGAGACTGGGGCTCGCCGCGGTGAAGCCGTCGAGCTTCAGGATCGAAAAAAGCTCACGGCTGACTCCTCTACTCGCAACTTGTCTTTCTGAAAATTTTGCAGCGGTCAGCCAAATGCTGCAGAAGAGAAACCGTCGGCACTCCTCCCCAACTGGTTTATCTGACTACAGGACGCTTATCCTAAGCGAGAATGCGTCCTGATGTTAAACACGTCAAACAAAAATTGGTAAATAAATATGGTTAAAAGATTTATGGTTAACAAATGACGATATCTTGAACCTTGGTGGTACGTTGCCCGCGGCCGAAACACTCGCAAAGCAATATCTATAAGTGCGCTAGGCTGCTCTTGGCGAGGAAGCGCGTGATCGTCGCCGCTTCGATCCCAAGTCCGTCGAAATGCCGCTGGCATGATGACGCGCGGGACCTCACCGCTACATCATCCCGCCGGCTGACCGAGGATATAGTCGGTCGTCTAACGCCAGTAAGATGCCGTTGTCGGCCGTCCTGATCGGGACTAGCGTCGTCTTCATTGCTTGTCGTCCCGGTAAAAGGCCCCACCTAGGGCTGCCATAGCACCGGCTTTTTGCCGGTGTGACGGATCAGAACTCTTCACCATGTTACAGATAGCAGGTGCCGTCGACGCAGATTGGCGCTTTCGGCTGGCCATTAGTTTCGATGCTGCGCAGTACCGGCGACGACATGTGGCCCCAGCCCGGAATGAACGCAGAGAACCGCCCGGCTTCGCCACCAATGACAAACAGGTGGATATTGTCGGGGCTCGGCACGATCGGGATCCGCGCGTCAGGCTCGCGCTTGTACCATTTCGGCAGGTTGCGGTTGTAGATTTTGCCGTAGCGCTGATTGAAGGTAATTTCGGCGAACAGGTTGTAGGCGTGCATTGCAAGATAACTGCGCACGTCGTGCCGGGTCCAGCCCTTGGCAGCGATCGTGCGGGCGTGTTCCGGGCCGATCACAACAGCGCAATGGCCGCTCGATACGGCATTGTTGTTGGCGATCGTGCTCATCGCCGAGCAGATGCTGTCGAGGATGCCCTCGGGATCGTTGGCGACGTGGTTCGTCACACTGTGCGGCGGCTCGGCCGCGAGCACGAAGACGGTCGAGTCCTCGGGGCTGAAGCCCTTCTCGACATGGTAGGGCGCCCATGGGCTCGCCGTTTCGTTTTCCGCGGCGCAATAGGTGTATTTGCCGGGATGGCCGAGCGTGCTCTTGTCGAGGTCGCCAGGCCAGGCGCCGCCCACATTGAGCATGATGAGCCGCAATGCGCGCCCGATCGTGGCATTGGCACGATTGCCCGACCCGAATGCATTGCAGCCGCCATTCATGCCGATCTCAGTGGCAACCGGACCGTTGACCACCAGCAACGGCCCCGCCATGTGCGTCGTAGCCTGGACGCCGTTCAAGTTGAACGCCTTCGCGGTCAGCGCCAGCATCGCTGCGCGAACGACCGGCGCGTATTGAGGCTTGCAGCCGGCCATTACGGTATTGATGGCGAGCACCTCGCGGGTGAGGCTGCCGTGCCGGGGAGGGACCTTACACTCGACCAGGTCGGGCTCGCCGCCAAGCGCCTCCAGAACAGCATCGACCTGTCTTCGGGTTGGCGGCACGACCGGCAGCCCATCCGTCCACCCTTGCTCGAAATACCATTCGACAAGATTGGTGCCAGCCGGCACTCGGAGAACATTCCTTTCGATCGCCTGTGCCGGCTTCAATGCGGGCCGCGCCATTCCTTGGTCCCCAAGTTACAAATCCGAAAACCGAGAGTATCACTTTCCGCCCGAGGCCATCGAGGTCTGCCCGATCCACAGGCGGTTCAGCGCCTGCGTCAAGGGCCCCGGACGCTCTCGCCCGGCAAGCCGAGCCAGAGCCTCTTGATAAGGCGCGACATATCGCACACAGAGCGGTATCCAGGGATAGAGGCGGCGGAGAATTGCGAGCGCGCGCTCCGTGGAGCGCTCTTCTGCGGGGCCATACGCCAATCCAAAATCTCGCCGCAGACGCGGCGGCAACAGGCTGGCGGTGAACGCTCGGTACCAATTCGGCATCGACCATCGCGTCCCGGCACCGACAAACAGCCCGGCCGCGATGCGGCGAGCCGCATCGCTGACCGCGATGACATCCGATCCGAGCATCTCGCCGATGTAGTGGTTGAAGTCTGCCCAGCTTTGCGGCAGGGCGTCTTGCGGGATGCCGAAGAGCGCCGCGAACAGCCGGGTCTCCGCGTAATAGCGCTCCCGATCTTCGATCGAAAGGCACGGGTCGATAAGCTCGTAAACCAGCGGCGCGGTTTCGGTCAGTGTGGCATAGACCCAGCGCAGCGCAGCGACGTCATTGGCCCAATATCGAGAGCCAGCGGGGAACGCACCCACACCCTCTGTCAAGACGCCGTTAATCCCGGCATGGCGCCGGTGCAGCCGGCGGGCGGCGGCGACCGCTTCGTCGGCAGTGCCGAATGTCATGGTAAAAGTGATGTTGAAGGTGCGCTGAAAGCGCCCGATCGGGTCCGCCAGGGCGCCGGAATGCTCGGCGACGGCCGCCGCCACCCACGGGTGAGCCAATTGCAGCAGCAATGCTCGGCCGGCTCCGAGGAACACCGCGGCCTCACGGTCGACGCGCCACACCACCGAATCCGGCCCGAAGATTCCGCCTGGCCCGCCTACCGCCGCGGTGCGGGCTATTGTCAGCTGGCCTTCGAGATCGGCCTCGGTGACAATAGTGGGCGATTGGGACAGCGGTTTGTCCGATCCTTCGATCACCCCTGCTCGAAATCCTCGAGCGACAGGCCCAGGGCCGCCGCCCCGTCTTCGAGAAAGTCGCCCAGCAGCGGCGTGCCGATCAGGTAATCGGTCACCGCCGCTGTGTCGGTATCGCGCGCTTGCCGCAGCGCCTCCGGCCAGCTCTGGGGGTCATAATCGCCGCGCCCGAGCCACATCAATGCGAGCACCTCCTGCCGCTCGGGAGGCCCCAGCCCGTCGATCGCGTCACGCAGCTCTTGCTCCGTCGGATTTTCCGGTATGTCGAGCAACACTGCCCGCTCATCATCATCGGGTCCGTCGGAGCCGCTCGGGGCATCGGGTTCGGCCGGCACCTCGGCGTCAAACTCGCGTGCCTTGGCAATGATGAAGCCCAGCCGTTCGAGAGGAATTGCCAGCATTCGAGCCCTCTTCCGTCGCCGTTATGGATCATAAACGCTGCGTTGCCCGCTGCGCTCCCGTCAGGCGCGAACGGGGGCCACCGCGGCCGCGTACAGATCTTCGCCGAACTCCGGGGCGACCTCCGCCGTGATGCGCTGCTGATGGGCGGCAACATCGGCAAAAAACAAGTCGCGGCTGATCCGCCCGACCACGGCCGCGACACCACGTTTCATGCTCGGGACATCGCCGACCGGGAAGCCGCAGCTGACAAACCCCGCCGGGTTTTGCACGTGAATGTCCCTAAGGTAAGGGGCGGTCCCCGGAACCCTTTCGAGATATTCCTGCCCTTGTCCGAGATAGGGATGCGCCCCGAGATAGGGGTCCTCCTCGCCTTTCGCCGGCGTGAAGCGATCGCGCCATAGCAGGATGTGGTGGGCAAAATCGCCGAGCTCGGGACGAGCTTCCGGATCTACGAAATAGCCGGTGCCGGCAATTGCGAAGTCGAAGCGGAATTCCTCCCCGGCCGCTTGCGCTGTGATTTTGCCGTTCTCGGCCCGGGCCGAGAGCCAAGGCGCAGCGAGACGAAGACGGAAATCGGGAAACCGCATGACCCGCTCGATCGCATCGGCCGGAGCGGTCGAGCCGGCACGGCGAAACCGGATCGCCTGATGCCAACGAACCGCGTCCGGCAGCTCGGGGTAATTGTCGTAGGCGCCGGGATAACCGCGCACCCGGCTGACCGGCAATGAGGCGAGCGCCGGGCGTCGGACGAACAAATCCACTGAGGCGGCCCCGGTCTCGAGTGCGACGGCGGCAGCGTCGAACGCCGAAGCGGCGCCACCGATCAGCGCTACCGATTTGCCGCGCAATGCCGCGAAATCGATCTCGTCGGCGGTATGGGCGTAGAGCGTTCTTGGCAGGCTGTCGCTCAGCACCGTTGGTATGTAGGCCCCACCATTCCCCGCAACACCATTGGCGAGGATGACCTTGCGCGTCGTCTCGATCGCCGGGGCACCGTCGATTTCGAGGTGCAGCCGAAAATGTCCATCACGAGGCTCGATGCGGAGGAGCCGGGTGCTGTAGCGGATGGTTATGCCGAGGACACGCCGGTACCAGCCTAGATACTCGGCCCAGGCCTCGCGAGGAATCCGCTCCATTGCGGCATAAGCCTCGGCGCCGTTCCGCGACTCGTACCAGGATTGAAAGCTGAGGGCCGGAATGCCGAGTTCGGGGCCCGGCAGAGTTTTTGGCGTTCGCAACACATTCATGCGGGCTGCGGTCCGCCACACGCCGGCTCTTGCCTCGTCCGCTGCGGCATCGATGACCGACACTCTGCCGATACCCGCCCGGCGCAGCGCAAACGCAAAGGTGCTGCCGCTCTGCCCGCCACCGACGATCACGACATTATGGTCGATGCCGGGCCCATCCGGCACCCAATTCTGCGGATCGGGTCCGATCAGCCTCAGCGCATTGCGGGCATCTGCATCGGGGTCAGTCGGCTGCAACATCGGGCGGGCCGCAGTTGTATCAATGGGTGGGCGACCCTATCATCCCTTTGTGAATTTACGCGAGGGAGCCCTCATGGTTCAGTTTGCCGAGCTGGACGCTGTTCCTCAGGCGATTGAAGCGACACTCAACTACTTTGTGAATACCGGCGCTATGCCGGTGACATTGGTCGGAGCGCCCGGCGCGACCGATACGCGAACCGGCGGCGGTGAATCGGATCCCCACCGCGTCGTTCTCCGCAACGGCCGCCCCAACACCGACCGCTTTGCGTTGGAGCGCAACGGCTTCCGATTTGTGCGCCACGACACCAAGGTCGCCGATTTTTATGACGAGGACGAGATCCGCCGCGTCTACTACCCGGAAATGGAAGCGCTGGTGAAGGCGGAAAGCGGTGCCAAGCGCGTCGTCGTCTTCGATCACACCTTGCGTACGCCGGACGTCGAGCTGCGTGAGGCTGCGAAGATCCGCGAAGTCGTGCGCCGCGTGCACAACGACTACACGGAATGGTCGGCGCCGAAGCGGGTACGCGATCTCCTGCCGGACGAAGCCGACGAGCTGTTGCAGCGCCGCTTTGCGATCGTGCAGGTATGGCGGCCGATCCGTCACCCGGTAGAATGCTGGCCTTTGGCGATCGCCGACGCGCAGAGCCTTTCGCCCGAGGACATGGTGGTGACCGAGCGCCGTTATCAGGACCGGATCGGACAGACTTCGGCAATCACCTACAATCCGGCGCATCGCTGGTACTGGTTCCCGCAGATGCGCCCCGACGAAGCGCTGGTATTCAAGGTGTACGACTCGATGAAGGACGGCCGCGCCCGGTTCACCGCGCATACCGCTTTCGACGACCCGACCACCCCGCCGCACGCCCGACCGCGCGAAAGCATCGAGATCCGCACCCTCGCCTTTTTCTGACGCTTTGGCGCAAAATGCCGGATCTCGTCATTCCGGGGCGCGGGTCAGCCCGCGAGCCCGGAATCCAGGAACACAGGCCTAACAAAGCTAGGCACTGGCCGGTGTTCATGGCTTCCGGGCCTGGCCTGTGGCCATCCCGGAATGACACTGGGCGCGTGTGACGGGGTTCGGAGCGATGTACCTCGGCACGCAGATCCGGCCGCGGGACGACGCCGATTACCGGGTCTGGGCACAGCTTGGCGTGCGGCATGTCTGCGTCGACCCGCCCGGCGACCCGCACCATTGGAGCCTCGATGACCTGAACCGGCACCGCGAGCACGTCGAGTCGTTCGGCCTCTCGCTTGACATGGTGCAATTGCCCCTCTCGTCGCGGCCGATCGAGGAGGCGGAGAGCCCGCATATCCTGTTGGGCAAGGAGCCCGAGCGGCAGCGCGAGATCGACAGCATCTGCGGACTGATCGAACGGCTCGCCACGGCCGGCATCCCCGCCGCCAAGTACAACCTCTCGATCATCGGCATTCCGCGCACCGAGCGAGAGCCGGGACGCGGCGGGTCGCGCAATGCGGCCTTCCGCTGGAGCCGCGCCGACCAGACGGCGCCGCCCACGCAGGCCGGCATCGTATCCGAAGAGGAGAATTGGGAGCGGATCCATCACTTTCTCCGCGCGGTCATCCCGGTTGCGACCGCCGCGAAGATACGCCTCGCCTGCCATCCGCACGACCCCTACAC
>JBJMQW010000007.1:0-7016 GCA_045802495.1 Allostellaceae bacterium
GGGTTCTACCGTTTCACGACGGTGAAGCCGGGGGCCTATCCTTGGCGCAACCACCACAATGCCTGGCGCCCGAATCATATTCATTACTCGTTCTTCGGCGCCGGATTTGCCGCCCGGCTGATCACCCAGATGTATTTCCCGGGAGATCCGCTGTTGGCGCTCGACCCGGTCTTTCTGTCGATTCCCGACGAGGCGGCGCGCAACCGCCTGATTTGCGCGCTCGATATGACGGTGACCGAGCCCGAATGGGCGCTCGGCTATCGCTTTGATGTCGTATTGCGCGGCCGCGCTGCGACGCCGATGGAGCGCTGACGGTGCCGGCCGCCACCGGGGGCCAGACCATCGGACCCTTTTGGCACCTGATCGAGCACCCGGAATGGGCCGATCTGACGCGGTTCGGCGCCGCAGGCGAGCGGATCACGCTGATCGGGACGGTCATCGACGGGGGCGGCAATCCGGTGACGGATGCCGCCGTCGAACTGTGGCAGGCCGACCCCCCGATCGATGACCGCTTCCCGGGGTTTGGCCGTTCCCGAACCGACGAGCGCGGCGAGTACCGGTTTACGACCCTGAAGCCGGGCCCGGTGGCAGGCCGCGGCAACGCGCAGCAGGCGCCTCACTTCGCCATTGCCCTCCATGCCCGTGGGCTGCTCAAGCCGCTTGTCACGCGCGCCTATTTCGCTGACGAACCGCTGAACGAGACAGACCCGTTGTTGTCTTCGATCGGCGATTCGATGCGTCGTGCGACGATGATCGCCAAAAATCAGGGCCCGGGTTGCTGGCGGATCGACATTCGGCTGCAACGCGGCCCGAACGGCGAAACCGAGACGGTCTTTCTCGATCTTTGAGCGCCGGACCCGGACGTTGGGCTTGCGGCCTTTTATCGCAGCGCGTTGTGGATCAGATAGTCGGCGTAGTCGGTCGGTCGCAATTTGATGACTGTGCGGTCGCTCTCGCCCGCCAAAGCGCGCGTCACCATGATGTGGTTCTCGATCCGAGCCGGAGTGAGCCGGAACACACCGGCCGCTCCCTTCAACTTTGGATAGAGGTTCGGATCGATCATCTTTTCCTTGCGGCCCAGCCGATTGAGCGCCTCTTCCTCACTCAAATCCTCTACCGGCATGCTGCGCACGATCCTCCAATCCGTCTCGCCCGCCCAACCTGCTGCGGCGAGCGGTTTGGGATCCCCATCGGCGACCCCGACCTTATAGACATTCTTGCCGAGGCCGACATCCGAGGCCCAGCGGCCGAGTTTGACGCTGCGCACAACGTAAAGGGTGGCCATTCTCGCCCTCCGATCGGCGTCCGCCAGGGAATAGCGGCGCGCGGTTAACCGTTACATCGGGGTCTTTGTCACCAAGATCCAAATAGCGGAATTCCCCATGCCGATATTGATTGGAGCCGCCACTGCCGCCACCACCCTGCTCAGCATGGCATTGGGCCAGATCAATACCGGCTTCGAGGCTTTTGGCGTGTTGCTTGCCTCAATAGTGTTGATGACCATACGGCAAGAATAGCCGTTTCCTATTCCGCGCTAGTTCGTCGCAGTCACCTTTAGAGCTTTGCGCCGACGAAGATTTGCGGGCGCCTGTGAGCGCGCACCGCGTTTGGTTACCAAGTGGACACAAAGGATTACATTTTGTTAGGCTCCGCTTCGAGGACCTGGGCCAAGGTAAGGGGCGGGGGCAGCAGGGATGCGGCAGTTATGGGTGGCGGCGGTATGGGGGCTCGTTCTCGGATTTTCAGTTCTAGTTCATTGTCGGGCGGAAGCCGCCGAGCTGGATCCAGCCTTTAGTCAGACCCCACTGGGTCCGGAACGGGCATCAGGCGTGGTGGTCTGGAACCATGGACGCTCGATCAATGTCGAAGATTCCGATTCGCCGACACCCCCTTATTTGCGGGTGCTGCGTGACGCGGGCTGGGATGTGCTCCGCTTCAACCGGCCGCGCAACGGCGACACGCTGAGCGCCAGCACGCGGCGTCTCGTCGACCAGGTCGGCCAGCTGAAACGCAAAGGCTACCACCGCATCGTGCTCGCAGGGCAGTCCTTTGGCGCCTTTCTCGCCCTGATGGCGGCCGACGCCTCGGACGACGTCGATGCGGTCGTAGCGACCGCCCCGGCAGCCTTCGGCAGCTTCGACGAGTTCTACGATTCCTGGCGCCTCAATGCGACGCGGCTCTATCCATTGCTCGAGCGGGTCAAACGGGCGCGCGTCATGCTGTTCTATTTTCACGGCGACGATTTCGATCCGGGCGGCCGCGGCGAGCGGTCGCGTGCGATCCTGTCGACCCGGCCAGTGGGTTACAGCGTTGTCGACCAACCGGCCTTTCTCGTCGGTCACTGGGCATCGTCCACAGGGCTCTTCATGCGCCGGTTCGGCAACTGTATCCGCGACTTCGTCGATGCCCCAAAAATCGAGGGCGAGCAGGTTTGCGAGCCGGACTGGGGCGAGAAGCCGAGCGCCGATTTGCGGCTGCCGGATGAGCTGACGCACCGGCGCGCCGCACGGCACTTGGCGGCGGCCGGCGCCGGCGCCTCGGCGCCGTCAAGCTCGGCCGCCGCTTCCGTTCCGGGCGCCGGGCGGAATAAGCGCGAAACCTGGTACGGCTTCTACCCGAACGGTCGTGAGATTCTTCTCGTCATAGACGATATTCGCGGACGGGACCTCAATGCGGTCTATGCGATTGGGCCGGGCATCGACGAGAACGAGCCGGCCGAATGGAGCCGCCGCAAGGGCCGTCTCGTCGATGACGAATTCGTGTTCGACGAGAAGGGCAAGAGCACTTTGCGCTTCCGGCCACGCGCCGATGGCGGGCTGAGCGCGACTTGGATCTCGCCCGACGGCAAGACCTCGATGCAGGCCGGCTTGCGCCCCCTCGACCTGCTGCATCTGTCGCGCCGCGCCGAGGCTCGTTAGCCGGCCCCTGGCGAGACCGGGTGCAGCGGCGAGACAACCATCGCCATATTGGAACGGGCCGGCTAGGATCGGCTCGCAATCGGCGTGGGAGGTTTACCGATGTCGCAGCACCATGTCCTGAGGGCGAGCCTGGAGACCTGCCACTGGGGATTCTTCGACGCCGGTCTGAAACCGGTGCTGGCGGTTGCCTCGGGCGATACGGTGGCGATGGACTGCGTCTCCGGCGGTCCGGATGTGCTCCCAGAAGGGGACGGCTTCGACATCCTTCCGGACCATCTGGCGATCCATCGCGGGCTGGAGCCGCGGCTCGGCGCGCATATTCTGACCGGTCCCATTGCGGTCGAGGGAGCCGAGCCCGGCGATGTGCTCGAGATCCAGATCCTGTCGATCGAGCCCCGGCAGAATTGGGGGTATACGCGGATCAGGCCGCTTTCCGGCACCTTGCCGGAAGATTTCCCGATCCGCCGGATCTGGCATACTCGGATCGATCGCCAGCGTGGCATGGCGACGGTGCCGTGGGGCGCGGAGATCGAGCTGTCGCCGTTTTTTGGGGTGATGGGCGTGGCGCCGCCGCCCGTCTATGGCGCGGTAACCTCGATCGTGCCGCGCGAGTTCGGCGGCAACATGGATCTGAAGGAGCTGGTCGCCGGCACCACCCTCTATCTCCCGGTATGGGCGCCGGGCGCGTTGTTTTCGGCAGGTGACGGGCACGGTGTGCAGGGCGACGGCGAGGTCTGCGTGACGGCGCTCGAGACGGCGCTCAGCGGCACCTTCCGCCTGGTGCTCCGCAAGGACTTAAAATTCGATCTGCCGCGCGCCGAGACCCCCTCGCACCATATCACGATGGGCTTCAACGAGGATCTCGACGACGCCGCGAAAACCGCGCTGCGCCAGATGATCACGCTCGTCGGCGAGCGGCTCGGTCTCGCGCCCGAGGACGCCTATATGTTCTGCAGCCTTGCCGTCGACATGCGCGTGACGCAATTGGTGGACGGCAACAAGGGCATCCACGCGATGCTGCCAAAGCGCTACGCGCCCCACTGAAATAGGCTGGCGCCCCGAATTAGAAAGCAAGCGCCGGGTAGAGCGAACCTGTCCCCTCCTCCATGTTAGACCCAACGGAAATACGGAGGAGTCAACATGTTGGACTTCGAGGAGTGCTGGGCGGCGCTCGAGAAACGAGACGGCGCCGCTGCCGGCCAGTTCTATTACGGCGTCAAGACGACTGGCGTCTATTGCCGGCCGGGCTGCACCTCGCGCCTGCCGCTGCGCCGCAATACCGCCTTCTACGAAACGACGGCTGAGGCCGAGGCGGCCGGGCTGCGGCCGTGCAAACGCTGCCGCCCGACCGAGGAATCTTCCGCCGCGCGCCACATCGCCGCTATCGAAAAAGCATGCGCGCTGTTGCGGACGAGCGAGACGGTGCCGAGCTTGGGCGAGCTCGCCGACGCGGCAGGGATCAGCCCGTTTCATTTCCATCGAGTGTTCAAGCAGATCACCGGCGCGACGCCGCGCGATTATGCGCGGACCCATCGGCTGGGGCGCTTTGCCGAGAAGCTCGAAGCCGGGCAACCCGTAACAGAAGCGATCTACGCTGCCGGGTTCGGGTCGAGCTCAAGGGCCTATGAGTCGGCGCCGGCGGCGCTTGGAATGACCCCCGGCTCACGGCGTCGCGGCGGCAACGGCGAGACGATCCGCTTTGCGACCGTCGAGACGCAGCTCGGCTGGGCATTGGTGGCCGCAACTGCGCGCGGCATCTGCATGACCGCGCTCGCCGATGATCGCGACAGCCTCGTTGCGGCGCTGCGGCAGCGCTTCCCGGCGGCCAATATCATTGCCGAAGACGCCGGGCTCAAGGACTGGGCCGACCGGATCGTTGGCTTTATTGCCAGCCCGGAGCGGACGCTCGATCTCCCGCTTGATATCCAGGGCACCGCTTTTCAGGCGCAGGTATGGCGCGCCCTGCAGAAGATCCCGCTCGGCAAGACCGCGACCTATACCGACATTGCCGCGGCGCTCGGCCAACCAAAAGCGGTGCGTGCCGTCGCCCAGGCCTGCGCGGCTAACAAGCTGGCCTTGCTCGTGCCGTGCCACCGTGTCATCCGCCGCGACGGCGATCTCGGCGGCTACCGTTGGGGATTGGAGCGCAAGCGAGCTCTGCTCGCCCGCGAGCGCGCTGTGGCAGAACGGGAGTCGACCGATGAGGCGGCAGCTTAGGACGAAGACGGCCGCGGATCCGCTCGCATCGATCGATTGGCATGAAGTCTCGGCATCGCTCGACGAGCGGGGATACGCGATCACCCCGCCGCTGCTCGATGCCGAGGAGTGCCATGGGCTCGCCGCGCTCTATCCGCGCGAAGACGTGTTTCGCAGCCGTGTCGTCATGCAGCGGCACGGCTTCGGCCGAGGCGAATACAAATATTTACGCTACCCGCTGCCGCGCGTGGTCGAGAGATTGCGGCAGGCGATCTATCCGCAGCTTGCGCCGGTCGCCAACCGCTGGCGCGAACGATTGCACGAGGAAGGACGGTTCCCGCTATCGCTTGCCGCCTACCTCGCGCAATGCCATGAGGCGGGCCAAGAGCGGCCGACACCGCTGATCCTTAAATACGGGGCCGGCGACTACAACTGCCTGCATCAGGATCTCTACGGCGACCTGGTCTTCCCGCTGCAGTTGACGGTGTTGCTCAGCGTACCCGGGGAGGATTTTAGCGGCGGCGAGTTTCTGCTCGTCGAGCAACGGCCGCGAGCCCAGTCGAAGGGTGAAGTCGTGCCGCTGCAACAGGGCGAGGCCGTCATCTTCCCGGTTCACCATCGGCCGGTCGAGGGCACCCGGGGCCCCTACCGGGTCACTATGCGCCACGGCGTCAGCCGCCTGCGCTCGGGCGAACGCTACACGCTAGGCATTATCTTTCACGATGCCGCGTGAAGCTCAACGATCGTCGAACACTTCCTTCGCCACCAATGCGCCGGTCATTGCCGCGGGCCAGCCGGCATAGAAGGCAAGGTGGGTGATCAATTCGCCGATCTCGCCTTTGCTGACGCCGTTGCCGAGAGCGCGTTCGAGGTGACCGCGCAGCTGCCGTTCACGGCCCAATGCGACGAGCGTTGCCACGGTGATCAGGCTGCGATCGCGCTTGGATAGGCCCGGGCGCTCCCAAACATCGCCGTAAACCACCTTCTCGGCTAGATCGACCAGCTTTGGCGCGACCGGGCGAACCAATTCGCGGGCGGATGAGGGTGCTGACGCGGCCATTTCCTTCTCCTTTTTGTTGCTCTGCAGGTCCAGCCTAGCCGGCCCTGGCGAGGATGTCTCCGCCGAGATTCGCCGCAGCACGGCGGGCAGCGAGGTTGCGCACCGCCGCCGATGGCTCGTTGCTGCGATATGCAAAGCCCAAGGGAGCCCGCGGGGCATCGCCAAGAATGCCCCGATACGCGACGGCTTGCGACTGCATGTGCTGCATCGAGGCAGGGACGATCGAAACTCCCTCGCCGGCGGCAATCAAGTTCAGGGTCGAGGCGATCTCGGGCGCCTGCTGGACGATGTTCGGGGTCAACCCGGCACGCCCGCAGGCCAAAACGATGTTGTCGTAAAGCTCCGGGTTGCTGGCCCGCGGAAACAAAATGAACGGCTCTCGGCTGAGGGCCTCCAGGGCCAATGAGGCCGATGCCACAAGAGCGTGCCTGGCCGGCAGCGCGATCAGCATCTCCTTATCGGTTGAGCCATTGCCTGCGAGTAGTGCCACCGCGCCGGACCATTTGTCTCGGCCGAGGCAGGGGAAAGGCTCTCCCCAGCGACGAACATCAGCACTGCGCTTGCGAGCAACAAGGTTTTCATGTGAGCCCTCGATTTTGCGGCGGTCTTGCCGCCTGACAGCGCCTAAATCGAGGCGCGGCTGGATTTATTCCAATATTCAAAATCGCCCGGCTTGATCGGTGGCGCTTATCAGCGGGAGCGCGTCAAGCCGACGATGCTCTTCGGCCAAACATCTAAGGCCTGATCCACTCGACATGGTCGTCGAGCGGAATGACCGGGCGGGGCAGGCGCTTCCACTCGAAGCGGCTCAGCATTGGCGAGGTGAGGCCAGGCAGATCGAC